>CAZWQK010000286.1:0-2837 GCA_964635835.1 uncultured Pseudomonadales bacterium | reverse complement strand
GATGACCATGAGTGGCAGATTCCCAGTGGCTAGCCCAGTGGCTAACAATGACCGAGCGTCGATGCTGGGCAACTGATGTCAGGCAATTGGGAAAGGCCCCTATCCTGGGCCTCGGGACAGTGTTGCCTGGCCTGCACTAGGCAATCAAAAAACGCGCCAGACCGTCTCGATCAAAAGGTGCATCGAGTTCTCGATCGCCCATCCGCAGTACAGGAATCCGCGGCCCATAGCGCTCCATCAAAGCATCCGTGGACGCTACATCAATCACGTCGAGCTGCACCCCCTTCAATCCTGGCTGACTCAACAGCAAATCTAACGCTTGTTCGCACAGGTGACAGTGCTGGGTGCTATACAAAATAAGTCGCTGCATGAACGTTCATAGGGTCAGTGAGTGGTCGCCCGAAGCGTCGAGCCGGGCTAAGATCTTGCCATGCATTACATCACCCGACTAGCAACTTGCCCCGAACGCGTTTCATTTCCCTTGCCGCTGGACGGTCCCATACAGTGGCATCGGCACGGCGAAGTTACCCCCGGGAGAGGATCCTCATGGCGCGCCTGTGTGACCATTAAGGGGGTTCCGGGCCAGCATATTATTGTCCCAAGCTACACCTGTCTGTCACCGGGCTACCAATATCAATGGACTGCCGGAGTCGCTAAGACCGACGAGCAAAGCACCCTGTCACCAGTGTTACCCGTTAACACTGGCCCCTGGCAGAGTTTTACCGCTGGCGGAACCCAGACAGAGGCTTTGGTACCAAAAATCGACTGCTGGCACAGTGCTATTCACGTTGACGAGCTTAATCTGCATCTGAGCTTGTTCCTGCCCGAGAGCCAGGAGCCACCGACCTGGGATCTCATGACCGTGAGCGCCCGCCCCGTCGATCAGGACATCCAGCAACTGCCCGCACCGAATGAGGCAGTGAGAACACCCCAGCCCGCGCCGGTGAGCCAGATGCAGGCCGAGAAAACCATTGCTCGCCGTATTTGCTCACCCACGGCCACAGCAATGGCAGTCATGGGTCGCGCAGCTGCAACCCACTGGCCTCAGGCTGTAGCGCATTGCTACGACCCGCTTACCAAGGCCTACGGCAAATGGCCGCTAGCCACCTACTGGGCCTCTCAACATGGACTGTTGGGCAGCGTGGAAGCGTTTGTGAACTGGGGCAATGCCTTGACTGCATTAAAGACCGGCCAACCCATTGTTTGCAGCATTCGCTACGCCAAAGATCAGCTGCCAGGAGCGCCCCAGCCTCAAAGTGGCGGGCATTTGCTGGTCCTTTATGGCGTTGAGTTTGATCAGGATCAAGGCTTCGCCCTGGTCATGGACCCAGCGGGTGCTACGCCTGACCAGGTATCTCGGCGCTATCCTCTCAAAGCCTTCACCGAGGCCTGGCTCGCCCATCGTGGGGGTGCTTATGTGTTCGCAAGTGCCCCGGCCGGGCACCAACACGCAAACACCAATGCAGAAGACGGTCGCGCGTATGGACATTGATACCAACGTTTATCTGCGCAAAGTGGTCGGTGACGACCAAGGGGAATTTCTCGGCTTGATGCGTGCAAGCATGGACACGCACCGTCCGTGGATCACATCACCCACCACGCCACAGATGTTTCGGCACTATCTTCAGCGCATTCGCCGCAGCGACCATGAGGGTTTCGCGATCTGCCGAAATGAGGATGGGCGCATTGTTGGCGTTATCAATTTGAATCACATTGTCCGCGGAACTTTCCAAAATGCCTCGCTGGGCTACTACGTCGGTCAGCCTTACCAGGGGCAGGGATACATGCAGCAGGGTTTAGAGCAGCTGTTGCGATTGGCCTTTACCACCCTGGGCCTGCACCGCTTGGAAGCGAACATTCAGCCGGATAATCTACGCTCTAAGGCCCTGGTCGAAAGCTGCGGATTTCAGTACGAGGGTTTAAGCCAGAACTTTCTTTTCATCGACGGACAATGGCGAGATCACGAGCGTTGGTCCATCTGTGCAGACCGAGAGACACTAAAACCATGACCCAAGCCTCGTTGTCAGTAGCAATTCTAGCTGGAGGCCCCTCTGCCGAAGCCGAGGTGTCGCGAAATTCTGCGTCGCAAATTCAAGCGGCGCTGAAGGCCAGCGGGCACGCTACGTGCATTATTGAACTGGACAACAACTGCGCAAGGCACCTATTGGACATGGCCCCAGATGTCGTGTTCCCAGCCCTACATGGTCCTCCGGGGGAGGATGGCACCGTTCAAGGGTTGCTCGAAATGCTGGGCCTGCCCTATGTAGGCAGCGGTGTGCGCGGCAGCGCCGTGGCTATGGACAAAGCTGTGGCCAAGGCACTCTTCCAGCGACAAGGACTGCCGGTATGCCCGGACGTTATTGTGAACCCAGGCCAGGACCTTGCCGCCGCCGTCAGCCACATACGCCAGCACCTGGGAACAGGCGTGGCGATCAAACCACTGAATCAAGGATCAGCCATTGGGGTTCAACTACTACCTGAGGGCGGCAACGTTGAAGCGGCCCTGGAATCCAGCCTGCAACACGGTGCGTGTCTAGTGGAACCATTTATCGCGGGCCGGGAGATGACCGTGGGCGTACTGCACCTGCAAGGTCGATACGAAGTGCACCCGGTGATCGAGATACGCACCCCAGACAATCAATGGTATGACTTTGAGCATCGCTACACGCCCGGACACAGTGAGCACGTGATGCCTGCACCGGTAAGTCAGGCGCTGTCTGAACACCTGCAGGGGATTGCCCAAAATGCCCATCGCTGCCTGGGACTCAAGGACCTGTCCAGAGCCGACTTTATTGTCACAGAGCAGGATGAGATATATCTACTTGAAGTGAACACAT
>CAZWQK010000285.1:0-2857 GCA_964635835.1 uncultured Pseudomonadales bacterium | reverse complement strand
AGCCAGCGAGCACGCTGACCTCGAACGTCTTGAGTCAACAGCACGCTTCGGCCAGCCTTTTCATTGAGCGCCTGAGCCAGCGCTTCGTAGTCCTTAGACAACTCGCTCACCAAAATGGACTTGGGAATCTCGCGCTGGCCAGAGGCAAAGTAATACTGTGCCACGAATGCCTGTAAAAACTCCCCGGCGCTAAGCGAAAGATCGTTCTTGTTGTAATAGGTTCGTTGTCCCAACACTCGCCCGGCTCTGACAAATATGCCCTGCACGCAGTTTTGGCCGGCCTCTTCAGCATACCCAAAGACATCGACATCGCCGGCTGCTCCGTGCACGTACTGACGCTCCTGAATTTTGCGCAGCTGAAGAATCTGATCCCGGTACTTAGCCGCTCGTTCGTAGTCCAGCGTTTGAGCGGCCGCATCCATTTTTACTTTGAATTGATCGAGGACATCAGTGCTTTTGCCCTGCAGGAAAAGAATCGCCAGTTCTACGTCCTCGGCGTAGTCCTGCTGAGTGATGTGCCCTACACAAGGAGCGCTACACCGGCGTATTTGGTGCTGCAAGCATGGGCGCGACCGATTCTTAAAGTAGCTGTCCTCACACTGGCGCACCATGAACAGACGCTGCAGTACGTTGAGGCTATCTCTGACCGCCGCAGCCGAAGGAAACGTCCCAAAATACTTCCCCGCCCCCTTTTTCAGACCTCGGTGGAACGACAGCCGCGGAAACTCTTCCTGGGTTGAGATGTGCACAAAGGGATAAGACTTATCATCTCTCAGTAAAATATTGTACGGTGGCCGATCATTCTTAATCAGACTTTGCTCAAGCAGTAACGCCTCGGTCTCGCTCTTGGTGACGGTTGTCTCGATGCGATTTATCTTTGCCACCATCGCCATGGTTTTGGTGGCTAGCCCAGAAGCACGGAAATAGCTCGACACTCTATTTTTCAAGTTTCTCGCCTTACCGACGTACAGCACTTTCCCCTGCCAGTCGAGCATGCGGTAGACGCACGGTTTACGAGTAAGATACTTTAAAAAGTGTTCCGGGTCAAAAGCGGGATCAGCCATGAGTGCACTATAACGAGGCTACTCGGATCCGAGAACCTTTGAATCTTCTTTAGCATTGTTTGAAGGCCGGTGACGCATCATGCCGGTCACCACATTGCTTATGGTGTCACCTAACTGAGCACCTTCCTTATCTTGGCAAAGACCGTATCGAACATCTCTTGAGTGAGCCTGCCAGTGTTCACATTGAGCCGGCTGGGGTGATAGCTGCTAAACAGCGAGTAGTTTTTAGCTAACGAGACCTGTTGGCCGTGGGCGAATCTAACGGTTTGCAAACCCATCGATCGCTGCACGGAATAAAAAGCCTCGGCCCCGAGGCAGAGCAGAACCCGGGATTTCGCTCGTGGCCCCGGCGCGAACAGCTCCAACTCCTGCTGCAAAAAAGGCGAACAGTTGTTTTTTTCTTTTGTCGAAGGTTGATTGCTGGGGGGCAAACATTTCACGATATTGGTTATCGCTGTTTGTCTTAGCGCACTGATTTCGGGGTTCGCACTAGTTGCGTAACCGAAGCGATGCAGCGCTTGGAACAAAAACGCGCCGCTCGCATCACCAACAAAACCCTTACCTGTACGCCCCGCGCCGTGAAGACCAGGCGCCAATCCGACAATGAGCAACCGACTTCGACGACCGCCCCATTGGGGAACTGGCGCACAGTGGTATTCGGGGAATATGAGCTTCTGTTGCTCCTGGTAGCGGCCTAAACGACTGCAACGTCGACACGCGGAAATCAGTCGCGATAATTCTTGATGTCGTCCGGGCATAAGCTTGTGGGCGTCATGGACACGCAGGTCCATGACGTGTGTCGAGGCTCCTGTACTGAGAGCGCAACGATAGACTACCCGGGATTGCCCTAGCTACTCACATCGTCGCGCTTTTTGTCCGAATCCGCGTTGGCCGCGGTGTTTGTTTTCCCCGCGTTGGATGCTTTGGGCGCTTTCGCTGATAGCGCGCTGAGCTTCAACTCGCGATCGAGTTCGCCAGACAGCCCAAGCTCGATCACTCTGTACTGAATCGCCATTTTGGTCAGCGCCACATCACCATCAACCTGCAGTTTGTCGAATATGCGGTAGCGATAGCTGTTCACGGTCTTCGGAGACAAGTTCAGCGCCTGACCAATGGACGTTGGGCAATGCCCACCCAGTACCATCAACAGTACTTGAAGCTCACGAACCGAGAGCTGCTGAAACGGATTGTCTGCCCCGTCACCGTAGGCGTGCCCAGCAAGGTCTCTCGCTACCTTCTCCGAGATATAGCGCTTACCAAATCGAACTTTATACAACGCCTGGGTTAACTCTTCGGCAGAGACGTCCTTGCCCACGTATCCGTCGAAACCGGCTCTCAAAGCCTGCAGGGGTACTGGTTGCTCAACGCACTGGGTTAGCGCGACAACTCGCGTGCCAATGTGAGCACGTTTGATACGCCGAAAAACCTCGAAACCAGACATACTGGGCAAGGATATTTCGATTAGTAAAACATCTGGCGTATTTTCGGTGACGAACTCAAGGGCGGCTTCGGCTGTTTCAACTTCCCCAACAACTGTAAAGCCGCCAATGGATTCAATCAGCTTCACCATACCGGCACGAAACAAGGCATGGTGATCTGCTAGTAAGATATTGGTCATCCTCTTACCCTCTTTTTCTGTGGACAAACAAAATAAATCGCTCGCCTACCTTAAACAAAGGGTTAGCAACCATTTAAGAGAAAAATTACAAAATCTTGCGAAATATCTCGCAATTTACCCGTGGTTTCCGGCTCTGCACTTTTGCCCCCGTCCCTGGCCGCCTCTACTAGGAGAA
>CAZWQK010000284.1:0-2868 GCA_964635835.1 uncultured Pseudomonadales bacterium | reverse complement strand
ATTCGCTGCGAGAAAGCCTCTTCGTTTTTGCTCAACCAAGGGTTTGAAAACGTTTATCAGCTCGACGGCGGTATTTTGCAGTATTTAGAGGACACGGAGTCGGCAGAATCTCGCTGGCACGGCGAGTGCTTTGTGTTCGATCAGCGTGTCTCGGTCAATGCCAATCTTGAGCAGGGCAGCTATAAGCAGTGCTATGCTTGCCGGCACCCCCTCTCCGCTGAAGAGCTGGCCAGCGCCGATTTTGAGCACGGCGTGAGTTGTCCCCACTGCATTGGGTCAACCAGTGCCCAGCGTCGGGCGCAGTTTCGTGAGCGCCAGCATCAGGTACGGCTGGCGGCGGAGCGGGGCGAACAGCATATCGGACTCGATCAAAAAGCAGCCCGGGCCGGTTATCAAGCCGAGTCCAAGGGTGGCGTCAGCTGACCGGCAACAATCACATCAGAGATTCAAGATAGGGTAAAAAACCCTCGACCAGAATGGGTTGGGCTTTGGCGGTTGGGTGAATGCCGTCATCCTGCATAAGGTCGCGACTGACCGCCAGGGCCTCAAATAAAAAGGGCACGAGGGCCGCATTACCTTGGGCCGCCGCTTCTGCAAAAACCGCTTCAAATGCCTGGGTGTAGCGGGGGCCGTAGTTGGGCGGAATGCGCATGCTGATGATCACAGGCCTGGCGCCAGCATCTTTTACCAGGGTTGTCATGGCAACCAGGTTGGCGCGGATTTTCGTTGCCGGATAACCTCGCAGGCCATCGTTGCCGCCAAGCTCTAACACCACAATTTGCGGCTGATGAATGGCCAGCAGCTCGGGCAGGCGCCTCAGGCCACCGATGGTGGTTTCGCCGGAGACACTGGCATTGATCAAGCGCCAGGGAGATTCCCGCTGAATCAAGGTTTGGTTCATCAGGTTCACCCAACCGTCTTCGATGTCCATACCGTACCCGGCGCTAATGCTGTCTCCGAGAACAAGAATCTTGGGATTGCTTTCGTCAAAAGCCGCGGTGTTTTTTGACACTTCTTGGAGAACTTCTGGTTCACAATGCCCGGGCGCAGCAAAGCCATCGTTGGAGTGCAAGCCAACGGCAGCCAAAAGACAGATTAAGCCCGAATAGAAGGAACGCATGAGTCGAACCGTTGTTAGTGCCGAAAGTGTAGAAAAAGTCGTGCAGACCACTGCAGGACCGCTGGTCATCTTGGATGGCATCGATTTGGAAATCAATGAGGGCGAAACCGTGGCCATTGTCGGAGCCTCAGGCTCTGGCAAAACCACCTTGCTGGGGATTTTGGCAGGACTGGACGTAGCCTCTGCGGGTCGCGTGCACCTGCTGGACGCCAATCTTAGTCAGCTGGATGAAGAAGCCCGGGCCCTTGTTCGCGGGCAGCATGTGGGTTTCGTATTCCAGTCTTTCCAGCTGCTGGCGTCATTGACCGCACTGGAAAACGTCATGCTGCCAGTGGAGCTTCGTGGCGACACCTTGGCGCAATCACAGGCTCAAGAGCTGCTGGAAAAAGTTGGCCTGATTGATCGACTGCATCATTACCCGCGTCAACTTTCTGGCGGCGAACAGCAACGTGTGGCCATTGCGCGGGCCTTCGCCTCCAGGCCAACGGTACTGTTTGCTGACGAACCGACGGGGAATCTGGACACTCAAACCGGCGAACGTATTTGTCGGCTGTTGTTCGACTTGAACCGCGAATTTGGCACTACCCTGATTATGGTGACCCATGACTCGGGTTTGGCCGCTCGCTGCTCGCGCACCATTGCCATTGCTGGTGGGCGTATCGAACCGGGCCTGCCTGAACAACAGCCGGAGGTTGCACCGTGAACGTCCGGCTAGTGGCGCGCATGGCCTGGCGGGATGTCCGCTCCGGAGAAATGGGCCTGCTGCTGGTGGCGCTACTGGTCGCCGTGGGCACGGTGACGGCCATCAGTTTGTTCGTTGACCGGCTGCAAAGCGCCTTACTGCAGGAAAGCTCAAATTTTCTGGCCGCGGATCGGCAAATTATAAGTAACCAACCGATTCCCGACGATTTTGCCCGAGCGGCTGCGCAACAGGGTTTGAGCACGGCGCAAACTTTGGTGTTTCCCTCCATGGTTTTTGCTGGTGATCTGAATCAGTTGGTCAGCGTTAAAGCCGTAGATTCAGCCTATCCGCTGCGCGGTAATCTGATCGTCGGCGAGGTGCCGTTCCAGGGTGGGAGCCCAACGGACACCGTGCCGCAACCCGGCAGCGTGTGGCTGGATTCTCGCTTGTTCCCGGCCATGAACGTGACCCTTGGCGACACCGTCGAGGTTGGCCTTGCTGAGCTGAAGGTTACGAAAGTGCTGCTAGCGGAGCCTGATCGCGGGGGCTCTTTTTTCGATTTAGGTCCGCGCCTGTTGATGAACCTTAAGGATGTGCCGGCGACTCAAGTCGTGCAGCCCGGCAGTCGCCTGTCTTATCAGCTGTTGTTGGCCGGGGATGAACCGGCCCTGGAGACCCTGCGTGACGCGTTGCCCCTTGAACCTGCCTACCGGTGGGTGAGCATACGCGAGAGCAGTCCGAGCATTGGTCGCGCGCTGGATCGCGCCGAGAGCTTCTTGCTGCTGGGTGGATTGCTGGGGGTTTTGTTGGCGGGCATTGCTGTTGGCCTGTCGGCTCATCGATATGCCCAGCGGCATTTTGATCATGTGGGCGTGTTGAAAACTCTGGGTGCCACGCCGGCGCAAATTCTTCGGGGTTTTACCTCATTGCTGTTGATGGTGGGCCTGGCCGCCATCGTTGCAGGACTCCTTCTGGGTTCGGCCTTGCATATTGCCATTGTTCAGCTGTTGGCGTCATTGATCGCGGTTGTGCTTCCCAATCCTACGCCGCGACCGTTTTTGCTCGG
>CAZWQK010000283.1:0-2882 GCA_964635835.1 uncultured Pseudomonadales bacterium | reverse complement strand
AATCACCTCGATACCCCTGAGTTACCAAGCAACCGCCAAAGAAATCAGCCTGATGATCTTTAAGGATCAGAGCGCCAGCATCCAACAGCAACAACAGACGTCGGTAAACACCTATGCAAGCTTAGGAGTCGTTGTTCTTTTGGTCGTCGGCGTGATCCTCGGTCTTACCTGGGGTGCATTTGGTCAGATCAAGGTTGCGATAGATGTACTGCGCGGAATGGCAGAGGGCGACTTGAAAGCAGAAATGCCTGAACGTAATCGTATCCTTGCCTCGGATAATGATGAGGTTGGCCGCTTGTCAGAGGCCATCGATCAGTATCGTGAGAAGCTGCTAGAGGCTGAGGAACAGCGTGTTGAAAGGTCTCGCCGACGCATTGAACGTGACAATTTGATGTTCGAGAAAATGGAAACACTGGCGTCGGAGCTTGAAGGCGGGGCGAAAGAACTGATGCTCAACGACATCGAGCACATGCGTCACGAAGTAGGCAGTGGAGACGATCAGACGAAGGAACGAGCGTCCATTGAGCTGATGGGCGTGGCTTTTTCGAGAATGTCTGATGAAGTGACATCCCTAATCAATGCCCGCACCGAGGAATTGGTACGTACGAGAGATGAAATTGATAGCTCCATTCGCTATGCCGCGCGTCTGCAAAATGCGCTGCTGCCCAAGCAATATCCGGGCGATATCTCTTTCAAGGTGCATTGGCGGCCCCGGGACCTTGTGGGCGGAGATATCTATTTTGTGCATAGCCTGCCGGATCGAGTGTACATCGCGGTCGTGGACTGTACTGGGCATGGTGTGCCGGGGGCGTTTCTTTCCATTATCGCTCGGTCAGTATTGGAACGAGCTATCGATGAGCATCAACAGCAAAACGCTGGCGACTACCTGACCAAGGCTCACAGCTTGGTCATGGAGACTCTGAGTCAGCAAGACAATTCCAACGAAAAAATCGATGAAGGCTTTGATGGCGGCGTGTGCATCTACCACCGCAAAGAGCGCCGGCTGGAATTCGCCGGGGCGAAATCATCATTGTTCCGAGTTAACAATGAGGGCGCATCTGAGATCAAAGGCGACAGAAAGTCGGTAGGGTCATCTCGTTCCGGTGGTTCATTCCAGTTCAATACTCACTCTATTGATAATCCGGAAGGTGCCTTCGTGATGTTGACCGATGGTATCACCGACGTCATGAGCGCCGAGGATAGACCCATTGCCTTCGGTCGACGCCGAGTCCTGCGGACGCTGCAGAACTCGACGCAAACGACGCCGGATGGTTTGGTGAGCAATATTATGACCAACGTGGATCTTTACCGGGGCGGAGCCCCATACCGCGACGATCTCACGCTGTTGGCATTCTCGATCAATGGGCGTGACGAGGTAATCGTCAAGGACGTAGAGGAGAGATAACGATGGAACAAGCAGCAACACAGCGTACTCCGCTAATCGAAATCAACGAGGCGGTGTGCCGGATGGTCGGCGAATGCTACCCCGAGAACATTCAGGAGTTTTCAGCTCCGGTGATGACGTCGCTACGTTCAATGGTGCCTGATTCGGGCAGCTTTACCGTGGAGCTTGAACTTTTTTACTTCAACAGTTCCTCGGCCAAGTTTTTCTTCGATTTCTTTGAATTCTTTGAAGAAAAGGCGGCTGCGGGGCTTAACGTAAAAATCAATTGGAATTACCGCGCGGACGACGACACCATGCTGGAAGCTGGCGAGGACTTCTCAGAGGACGCAGAATCCTGCCAGTTTGAGTTGGTCGAGGTCGAGGTGCCGAAAGACGCCGAGTCCTAGCTGCAGACTTGCCCTACGGCTTGAACCGCCTCGGAATCCACTGGAGAAGAATCCATGATTAATGACCAGACGCTTGAGCTTCACAAATTTATGCAAGCTCGCAGGACGCTGTTTTGCTACTCCGGGCCACTGTCCGAGGACTTGCTAACCTCTATCTCGAATCCCGTGCGCCAGCAGCTGTCCGAATCGGATTCTGACGAGGTTGTAGCCAAGCGGGTGTTTGGCGTATTCATTGAACAAGCCCAGAACATCATTCGCTACGCAACACTGCGCGCAGATACCGGTGAAGGCGTTGGCACGATTGCGATCAGCGTAACCGAAGACGACGGGTTTTTAATCGAGGCGGTAAACGCCATCGATTCCACGAAGCGTACGGCGCTGGAAAGCACGCTGCTGGAGTTGAGCATGAAAGACGCTAAAGAGCTGCGAAAAATGTATAAGGATCGCTTGCGCAGCGGCCCTCCGGAAGGCTCAAAAGGCGCCGGTTTGGGCTTCATTGAAATGGCTCGGCGTGTGCAGCGCTTTGAGTTTGAAATCGCCGATACAGAGGACGGCCCGGTGTTTGTCTATCGAGGCTACGTCTCTTAGTACCGGCTTACTGTCGGCAAGTGTCGGCAGGGGAGGTGGTTAGTGAGGGCGCAATCCGGGTCCTTCAAGCTAGAGCAAAGATTCCTGAACCGATTCCTCCTGAATTTTCAGCGTCAGTTTTTCTACCGCCGCTTCCAGCGAGCCCCTCGCTGTCTCTAACTGCTCTGGGGTTAGCTTGCTGATATCCGTGTTCACAGAGGCGTCGCCAACTTCCAGGAACAGTCTTGACGCCTGGTCAGCGTCATCAGCAACTGGCCGGAAGGTCCGCACCATGCCAAGCCCTTTGGCGTGAATGGTTTCTCCTTCTTGGCAGGGAATACGGTCGCTGACCAAGGAATAAGTGTCGAAGGACATCAAAATGTCGCCGTTGTCCGCTGCGGTTTCCAGACGTGAGGCGGTGTTCACCCCAGAGCCTACTGCCGTGTACTCCAAGCGCAGATCGCTGCCGAAGTTACCAACTGTCGCAAATCCTGTGGCTATGCCAATTCGCATTTCCAGGGCCT
>CAZWQK010000282.1:0-2943 GCA_964635835.1 uncultured Pseudomonadales bacterium | reverse complement strand
CTGTTCTGCTTGCTGCTGGGCAGCTGCAGCACCACGGATTTCGCTCGTTTGCAGGTCGACACCGATTTGGCCGCTCAGTTCCGAGATACCACGCCTTGGCCTAGCTATGCCGGTCCAGGCAGCGCCCGGTTCGCCGATCTTGGGCAGATTTCAAAAAATAATGTGAATCAGCTCGAGCCGGCTTGGTCGTTTCGTACTGGGGACAACAGCACCATCTTTCAGAACACGCCTATCTTGGCCAATGGCCTGCTCATTGTGTGCAGCCCTCACAACCAAGTATCCGCCCTAGATCCGCTGACCGGAGCCGTGGCTTGGCAGTTTGATGCGGACGTAGGTGATGGGCCTTTTCCCAACAATGCGAATTGTCGGTCATTGGCTCAATGGCCTCTAAGTGACGGGTCTAACCAAGATGTAAATTCATCCCTAGCTCACTGCGCTAAGCGGCTCTTTATGGCTACCAACGATGCGCGTCTGGTTGCGCTGGATGGCCTCACTGGCAAGGTGTGCTCCAGCTTTGGCGATCAGGGTGAAGTGGACCTGGTGGCGGGGGTGGGCAAGCTACTTTGGTCTGCTGAATATCAGGTGACTTCGCCGCCAGCGGTGGTGGGCGATGTGGTGATTGTCGGATCTGCCATCGCTGACAATCAGCGCCTGGATGCCCCTAGCGGCGTGGTTCGGGGCTTTGATGTGCGGACGGGTGAATTGCGCTGGGCCTTTGATCTGGCGCCGCCTGACTGTGATTACTGCGCGGGTCTGGTGAGCGATGCGGGATACGCTCTTGGTACGCCGAATGTTTGGGCGGGCTTTGCGGTAGACGGTGAGCGTGATCTCGCTTTTTGGCCTACGGGCAATAACGCTCCCGATTACTATCGTCCCGACGGTGCGGACTTGTCCTACTACGGCGCGGCGGTGGTGGCACTTCGAGGCAGTACCGGGGAGGTGGTCTGGCGCTTCAAAACCGTGGAGCGAGACTTTTGGGATTTTGATGTGCCATCCGTGCCGTCGGTTGTGGATTTACAGCTCAACGGCCAAAAGGTGCCTGCGCTGATTCAAAGCACCAAGATGGGTTTTATTTTTGTGCTCAACCGGGAAACCGGTGTGCCATTGATCGACGTTGAGCAGCGTCAGGTACCGCGATTTGGGCCGCTAACAGAACGGCTGTCGCCAACCCAGCCGTTTCCGCCGGCGGCCTTTCAGGTTGCCCGACTCTACCAGCCGGGACAGTCTGTCTTAGGCCTGTGCTCTGGCTTAGAGCAAGAGTCCCAGATTGGGGATATCTACACCCCCATAACTCAGCAGTGGACGGTGGGCTTTCCCGGCCATACCGGCGCAACCAATTGGGGCGGCGTCGCCGTAGACGCCCAGCGTGGTTTGATTGCCCTCCATGCCAACTCCATTGCCGTGCGCACCAAGCTGCTGGATCACGCCCTGGCTCCTGAAGGGTTGATGGAGCGATACACAGACCCCGCAGGTTCCCTGGATGACAAACGGCAGGCCTATAAGGAATTTCGTCAGGCATTTGATTTGTCCGATCGCGTGGAGGTTGGTATGCAGGCGGGTACGGAATTTGCGGTGGCTCGAGAGATCCTGTTCGACCCTTATACTGGCATTATCCCCTGCGGTGGTTTTCCACTGGGCGAGGTGCTGATGATTGATCTCAACGCCGGACAGCAGGTTTGGCGCAGGCCCCACGGGCAATATCCGGGCTGGTTGAAGGGCGTGTTCAATGCCGGATTGCCCCAGTTGGGCGGGCCACTGCTCACGGCTTCCGGCGTGTTCTTTTTAGGTTCCGCTTTCGACAGTGCCCTGCGCGCCTACGACGTGGACACCGGTGAAGAGCTTTGGAAGCACTCGTTACCCGCGCCTGGTGCGGCCACTCCCATGAGTTACGCGGTTCGCGACGACCAAGGCCAGCTTAAGCAGTTTGTCGTGATTGCCGCCGGAGGTGATGGGCGCATGCCCATTGGCGGCACGTCGGACTACGTTGTGGCTTTTGCGCTGCCAAACCCCTAGGGCCTTGCTCAGCGTCAAGGTGGACCAATTTATCCCAGACAGTGGTAGAGTCATGGCCTGGCAATGCAGAAGTGGGGAGTAGCAGTGGCAACAGCAACACCGTTAGCGGGTTTGACGGTTCTGGATTTCGGACAGGTTTACAACGGCCCATATTGCGGCTTTTTGCTGGCCCAGGCCGGTGCCCGAGTCATCAAGGTTGAGGCACCTACCGGCGAAGCCCTGCGGAGTCGCAGCGGTACATCCAAGCCAGGTTTTCCCTTTTGCATGTTCAACAGCACCAAGGAGTGCATTACCGCCAACATTAAGCATCCCGAGGGCCGCCAGATGATTAAGGATCTGGTGCCCCACGTTGACGTGGTGCTGGAGAATTTCTCACCGGGAACCTTGGCGGAAAATGGGCTTGGCAGCGATGTGCTGTGCAAGCTCAACCCGCGTCTGATTTATGCTGCGGGCACGGGTTACGGTGCCAGCGGACCCTACCGGGATCATTTGGGCATGGACATTACGCTGCAGGCCATGAGCGGGGCGATGAGCGTGACCGGCAGCCAGGACAGTCCGCCCACAAAGGCTGGGGCGGCTTTTTGCGACATCCTGGGTGGCGCTCATTTGTTCGGCGGTATCGTTTCTGCGCTGTATCAGCGTGAGCAAACCGGCCAGGGCGCAGTGATCGACATATCCATGCAGGACTGTGTTTTCCCTACTCTGGCGACCCAGCTAGGCACCTACTTTCAGTTAGGACATCAGCCACAGCGCACCGGTAATCGCCATGCGGGTATGGCCCTGGCGCCTTACAACGTTTACGAGGCCAAAGACGGTCACGTGGCCATGATCTGTTTCCGTGGTGAGCACTGGATGCGGCTTTGCGACGTCATGGGGCGGCCGGAACTCAAGACCGATGAGCGCTTTTCGCGCACCGAGGCTCGTGCACAG
>CAZWQK010000281.1:0-2943 GCA_964635835.1 uncultured Pseudomonadales bacterium | reverse complement strand
AACTGAGCAATCATCGTCATGGGCTGCCCAGATTTTGTCGTACAGGGTTTGCGGACCTGCAGATGATTGCTCAGTTGCCATCACATCGCCCTCAAAAATTTGGCGCAGTCTAGGCACTGACCTACCATAAAACAATTCGATTATTTTTATGTTTTGTATAACTATCTCAAATACTAATATGCACTTTCGTCGTTCTGTTGCAGGCCCTTCAACATGCACCTAGATGAGTTAGATTCCTTTGTTCATGTAGCCCGGCTGGGCTCTTTTTCTGGTGCCGCCGAGCAGCTACACATTAGCCAACCGGCAATGAGCAAACGCATCCAGTCTCTGGAGTCCCGTTTAGGTGTCACCCTGTTTGACCGGTTGGGCAAACGGGTGCGCCTTACTCCCGCCGGGGAGCTGCTGCTGGCAAAGGCGTCGGCCATGCTAGACCTGTCTCGGGATATGGAGCGAGAGATCGGTAATCTGGCTCAGGCTGTGAGCGGTCGGCTGAGCATTGCAACCTCTCACCACATTGGACTGCATCGCCTCGCGCCGGTACTGCAAACCTTCACCCAAGCCTACACCGATGTGCAGCTGGACATTCAATTTGAAGACTCCGAGGTAGCCCACCAAATGGTGCTCGGGGGCGATATTGAACTGGCTATTGTAACCCTGAACCCTGCCGGCGAGCGCGAACAGCCGGATCTCCATACTCATTCGATATGGCATGACCCCCTGTGTTTTGTGAATGCTAAGGCCTTACCCGAAGTTACCACCCTCGAGCAGTTGGCCACCTTGCCGTGCATTTTGCCCGGCCCCAATACCTTTACCGGACGCATTGTGACCGAGCGTTTTGCGCAAAAGGGTTTACAGCTCAAGCCTGCACTATCCACAAATTACCTTGAAACCATCAGCATGCTGGTGAGCGTTGGCTTGGGCTGGAGTGTGCTGCCCTCGACGATGACCACTGCTCTGCAACAGTTGTCCCCCAAATGCGCGCCCATTACCCGAACGCTAGGTTACGTAACCCACGCCCGACGCACGCTGTCCAACAGCGCTAGGGCGTTTTTACAGGTACTGGGCAAATATCAGTCGTTTTGAGGGCCCTGTACTCCCGCCTCGCGACCCATTTGACCGCGGTGCCGTAGCAAGTGATCCATTAGAACCAAGGCCACCATGGCCTCAGCGATGGGCGTGGCGCGAATACCCACGCAAGGGTCATGCCTACCCTTGGTGACCACTTCTACAGGATTACCGAACCGGTCAATGGACTGTCCCGGATTGGTCAGACTGCTGGTTGGCTTCAGCGCCATCCGCAGCAGGATGTCCTGACCCGAAGAGATACCGCCCAAAATGCCGCCAGCATGGTTGCTGGTGAAGCCGTTTGGCGTCATCTCATCACGGTGTTCGGTGCCGCGCTGACGCGATACCTGCATACCGTCGCCCACTTCTACCCCTTTGACTGCGTTGATGCCCATCAGGGCGCCAGCTAAATCCGCATCCAGGCGCGAAAACACCGGCTCGCCCAGCCCGACAGGCACACCCGACGCGATGACCGATACCTCGGCCCCGATCGAATCACCCTCTTTGCGAACTTGCTCAATCAGCCTTGCTATGTCGTCAAGCATCGAAGGGTCCGGGCAAAAGAACGGGTTGTCATCCACAATGCCAAGATCCACTGGCTGTGGTCGCAACGAGCCGATACCGGACAAATAGCCATTTATGGCAATACCTGCGTGGGAAGCGAGGTATTTTTTAGCTATGGCACCGGCGGCCACCCGCATGGTGGTTTCCCGGGCGGAAGAGCGCCCGCCCCCCCGATAATCGCGAATACCGTATTTGTGGTGGTAGGTGTAGTCCGCATGGGCCGGGCGAAAAACATCCTTAATCGCCCCATAGTCTTTGCTTTTTTGATCCTCGTTACGCACCAGCAAGCCAATGGGGGTACCCGTGGTAACGCCCTCAAAGACCCCGCTGAGAATCTCTACCTGATCGCCCTCACGGCGCTGGGTTGTGTATTTGCTTTGGCCGGGTTTGCGGCGATCCAGATCCGGCTGCAAATCCGTCTCGCTAAGCGGCAGTCCAGGTGGACAGCCATCCACAATGGCACCCAGCGCCAAGCCATGGCTTTCGCCAAACGTAGTTACGGAAAATAACGAGCCAAAAGTATTTGCTGCCATGTGCTGCTCTGTTGGATCAACCCGCGAACCGGTAGTTCGGACGGCGAGGTGATATTGAAAACCACCTATTATCCGGCCTGAAAGTCACTGGCTTCAAGCACAAACACACCCTCTCCGCCCCTTTCGAGATCCAGCCACTGTATCGGCAGCTGCGGATACTTGCGCTGTATTGCCCCAGCGCTGGCACCCACCTCACAGAGAAAGCATCCACTGGGCGCTAACCGCCGGGACACTTGGGGCAAAAACAAATCCACTAAAGCCAATCCGTCCTCGCCAGCGGCCAGTCCGAGTTCGGGTTCGTGGCGATACTCCTGGGGAAGCGTTTGCATGTCTGCTGCGTCAACGTAGGGCGGGTTAGTCAATATCAGATCCCACTGGCCGGTATCTGCAGCCAACCAAGAACTGGCGTCAGCAAGTACGACATCCACCCGGGCCTGCAATCCGTGCAGCGCCAGGTTTCGCTTGGCCAGATCTACTGCTTGCTCATCCAGCTCTACCAAGGTCACCCGGGCTTCGGGATAGCGCTGGGCGGCCAGGATCCCCAGACAGCCAACACCGGCACAGAGGTCGACGATTCGAGTAATGGTTGGGGCAACCCATTCTTCAAGAGGCTCACCAAGTAGGTAGCCAATAGGCGAGCGAGGAATCATGACGCCAGGGGCCACCAGGAAGCGTTGTCCCATGAAATGACATTCGCCGAGCAAGTGCGCCAGAGGCGCGCGCTCTTCAATTCGCCGGCTAGCAAGATCTCGGATGCGTCGGCGGTGCGTCACGGCCACGG
>CAZWQK010000280.1:0-2957 GCA_964635835.1 uncultured Pseudomonadales bacterium | reverse complement strand
CCGCCTTCGCCTTCCCAGTAGGCCATCAGCAGAGACAAGTCTAAGAACCAGCTTTGTACCGGGGTGTTGCGTGACTTAACCCGATCCGCTGCGGCCTGGCTGAAGGTGATCAGACTGATGCCCGGAGGCGCTGAAAGACACTTTTGGGTGCCGGAGTAGGCTACGTCGGCCTGCCATTCATCCACGTCCAGCTGGACCCCGGCTAACCCGGTTACGGAATCCACTATGGTCAGGCAGCCCTGCTCTTTGGCCATGGCGCACAGTGTTTTTACGTCAGAGCAAACGCCAGTAGAGGTTTCGGCGTGCACGAAAGCTACAATCTTGGCGTCAGGATTTGCCTGCAAGGCGGCTTTGAGTTTTTCCGGGTCGACTTGAGTGCCCCACTCGTCCTCCACGGTGACCAGCTCCCCGCCCATGCGGCGAACGTTTTCGGCCATACGCATGCCGAACACGCCATTGATGCAGACGATGGCTTTATCACCGGGCTCCAGGAGATTAGCGAAAGAGGCTTCCATGGCCGCTGAACCGGGGGCCGAGAGCGGTAGCGTTAGCGCGTTAGACGTGCGAAACGTGTAGCGCATCAGCTCTTTGATGTCTTCCATCAGGCCAACGAACTCTGGATCCAGGTGGCCAATGGTGGCTTTGCCCATAGCGCCAAGAACCCGGGGGTGCACATCCGAGGGGCCAGGACCCATTAACGTGCGCGGCGTTGGGTGAAAGCTGGTGTTCATAGTCGGTTAGCCGTTTTTGTTCTCGTCTTTGTTCTCGTCTTTATTCTCGTCTTTATTCTGCTCTTCGCCTTCGGCACTGGCTTCGGCGGTGTTTTCAGTCGCCTCTTCTTGTGCCGGAACCTCTTCTGCTGGCAGCGCCTCTTCTGCTGGCAGCGCCTGGGCTGACGCGAACTCGTCTTCGAATTCTTCGCTGACGATGGGCCGGTCAACCAGCTCGATGTAGGCCATTGGTGCAGCGTCGCCGGTGCGGAATCCACACTTAAGAATACGGGTGTAGCCGCCTGGCCGATTCTGGTAGCGCGGGCCAAACTCCGAGAACAGCTTGCCAACCGCCGCCTTGCTGCGGGTTCGGGCAAATGCCAGGCGACGATTCGCTACGGAATCTTCCTTGGCTAACGTGATTAGCGGCTCAACCACGCGCCGCAGCTCTTTTGCCTTAGGCAGCGTCGTCTTAATCACTTCGCTTTCTATCAACGAAGCAGCCATGTTGCTGAACATCGCTTTGCGATGTGAACTGTTTCTGTTGAGCTGTCTGCCACTCTTTCGATGACGCATGATTCGTTCCTGTCAATGTTTGCGTTTCACAACGCAATGTTCTCGTTCTTGTCGGCCCAGTGCTGGGTGATTACAGACGTCCGCCGTGCAAATTCGCGGGCGGCCAATTTTCGATACGCATACCCAAGGCCAGTCCTCGTGACGCCAATACGTCTTTGATTTCGGTCAGCGACTTTTTGCCAAGGTTTGGCGTTTTCAGCAGTTCCACTTCCGTGCGCTGAATGAGGTCACCGATGTAGTAAATGTTCTCGGCCTTGAGGCAGTTTGCTGACCGCACGGTGAGCTCAAGATCGTCTACCGGACGGATCAGAATAGGATCGACTTCGTCTTCCTTCTCTTCTACTACCTGCTCTTTTTCGTTGTCCAGATCAACAAAGACCGCCAGCTGATGCTGCAAAATCGTCGCTGCACGACGAATGGACTCTTCCGGGTCGATGGTGCCGTTGGTTTCCAGGTCGAGGATTAGCTTGTCGAGGTCCGTGCGCTGCTCTACCCGAGTGCTTTCCACGCTGTACGACACGCGACGCATGGGGCTGTAGGAGGCATCCAGTCGCAGCGCGCCAATGGGCCGGGAGTCTTCTTCGTCTTCGCCCTGGGCGTCCACGGGCACATAACCGCGACCGCGGGTCACTCGGGCCTCAATGCGGATTGAACCCTTGTCGTTCAGGTTGCACACCACATGGTCTGGGTTGGCGATTTCAATATCTTCCGTGAGCTGGAAGTCACCGGCTGTTACTGCGCCGGCACCGTCCTTGCTCAATGTAATCACGCCTTCGTCCTGGTTGTGCATGACGATGCTGATGTCTTTCAGGTTTAGAAGAATGTCGATGACGTCTTCCTGCACACCTTCGATGGTGCTGTATTCGTGCAGCACGCCGTCGATTTGCACTTCGGTGATTGCGCATCCGGGCATGGACGACAACAGGATTCGGCGCAGAGTGTTGCCCAGGGTATGGCCGAAGCCCCGCTCCAATGGCTCAAGGATCACCTTCGCGCGGAACGGGCTGTCCGACTGAACATCGATTTGTTGTGGTGTCAGAAAATCGTTAACCAGCTGTGACATAGATTGTCTCCAACAAAGCCGTTATCGGCGAAATAAAAATTACTTTGAGTAAAGCTCTACGATGAGGTTTTCGTTGATCTCCGCAGGGAGTTCTTCGCGATCAGGCAAACGCTTGAATACGCCCTCCATCTTCTCTGCGTTCACGTCTATCCAATCTACCTGCCCGCGCTGAGCAGCCAGCTGCAGGGCTGCTTGAATACGCAGCTGGGCTCGGGACTTCTCGGTAACGGCAACCACGTCATCTGGCTTCACCTGGTAAGACGCGATGTTCACGATACCGCCGTTTACGGTTATGGACTTGTGCGAGACCAACTGGCGGCTTTCCGCCCGGGTTGATCCATAGCCCATCCGATAGACGACATTATCCAGACGACTTTCAAGCAGCTTCAGCAGGTTCTCGCCAGTAGCGCCCTTCTTGCGATCCGCAGCTTTGTAGTAGTTGCGGAACTGTTTTTCCAGTACGCCGTAGATTCGACGCACCTTCTGCTTTTCGCGCAGCTGCACCGCATAGTCCGAAAGGCGACCGCGACGGATACCGTGCTGACCTGGCGCGTTGTCGATCTTGCACTTGGAGTCGATGGGGCGTACGCCGCTCTTTAAGAAAAGAT
>CAZWQK010000279.1:0-2969 GCA_964635835.1 uncultured Pseudomonadales bacterium | reverse complement strand
GCTAACCCGGGAGGTCGGACTGAGGAACAACCTCGAAGTGTGGCTATGATCAGAACACTCATCGACATCGTCTAGGAGCACGAGTAATTCAAACAAGCGCTAACCTGGCCGATACGGGAAAGGCTGTATGAGTGATTCATCGATGAACTAGGGAGCGACTCTCGACACCATCGTGAACACCGTTAAACTGCCGGCGGAGTACCTCTCGAAACCGCATATGCGTCCAACCTACGATGATCCTGAGTTCATCGTGCGAAACATCTGGCGATTGTATGGTGGCTGGTGGGATGGAAATGCTGCCAACCTGAAACCAGCGCCACAGACAGAGATGGCGAGCGCAGTCGCGGAACTTGCAGGAGGCGCCACCGCGCTTGCGGTCAATGCCGAAGAAAGAGCAGCAGCCGGAGAGCTGCGTGTGGCCTGTGAACTGGAGGAAATGGGAGCACTTGCTGCGCCTGATGATTCGGATGTGCAGGCTTGCCGAGCGCGTGTTTACCATGCAGCACGAAAGTCGGAGTCTTCATTGATGGCGCAAGGCATCTATGGCTCCGAAGCGCATGCCTCTGCGCAGGCAGCAGGAATCGAAGTCGAGTCGTGACACGACACACGTAACCATGTCAAAGATCCGTCAGATGAGGGCAACACCGCAATGACCAACCGTTTGTTCAGCTGGGAACTCAGTTATTTCTCTGGCAAGGCCAGGGCCTACCTGCGTTACAAGGACCGCATGGGCGATCTTGATGATGGCTTCGAAGATGTCCTGGCCACGCCGGAGTTACGGGAGGGTTTGTTGCGCCCAGCCACCGGTTCCGGCGCGGTGCCGCAGATGCTGGCCGCCGATGGTACATGGGTGCAGGACTCCAGTGACATCATTGATTACGTGGAGGCCCGGCAGAAGCGGGCCCCGGTTATACCTGATGTTGCGACAGCACCCAGGCAAGCGCTGGCCTCCTACCTGGTGGAGTTCCTGGCGGACGAATGGCTGGTTGTGCCCGGTTTCTGGGAGCGTTGGCACTACAGCATTGCCGATGTAGAGCCCAACCATGTGAACTACAACGCCATGCAGTGGGGTTCGATGTCCGGCGCCGGGGCACCGGCCAATGACCGCCTAGCGACGGGTTACATGGTCTTCGAAAAGATCTTCGCTATTTCCCAGGCCCGTGAGAACCCGCGGGGAACCTACGCAGGACTGATCCACCTGGGCTGTACGGAAGCAACCGAGCAGGCCTGGTGGGACTCCATGGAGAATGTGCTTGGGTTGATGGATAAACACCTTCACGCCCATGACTTCATGTTGGGCGGGCAGCCGTCGCTGGGTGACTTCGGGCTGATGGGGCCGCTTTACGCCCACCTGTTTCGCGATGCTACCTCCGGATTCATGCTGCGCACCCAGCACCCAATAGTGGCAGAGTGGGTGGAGCGTTGTAACGGCAGCAACATAGAGGCGCGTAGTTATGACCAGACCCTGTATTCACTGGACGAAAACGGTGAGATGGTGGGCAGGCCCGCGACCAGTGACGGTGGACAGTGGCTTCCCGGCGATGAAGTACCGGACACGCTGGATGCGATTGTGGCGGTATTCTTCGACGAGATGTGGCCCGTGCTGTGCAGCACCATGGAAAAAACCGCGGCGTTCATTGCCAGTGACGCCCATGAGCCTGGGGGCGAACTGCCGGCCAAAACTTTCGGCGCGGATTTACCCTGGTATGAGCACCAGACCGGCGAAGGTGCACTGACTCACGAGTTTGAGATTGGCGGCATTCGCGAGCGGCGCATGGTGACACCCTATCATGTGTACATGTTACAGAGACTGGCTGATGTTGTGGACGTGGCGGCGGATGCCGGTGGCGATGTCGTGTCAGCCTGGCTGACTCGGTTCAAGCACGGGCCCGAGCTGCTGGAACTGAGTGAACGGCTGCAGTGCTGTCGTGTGCGCAAGCAGGGCGCGCAGTTGTTCTCAGTAGGCTGAAACCTGACGGCTTGTCGACCCGTAAATTCAGGCCTTCGGCGTTCCAGAAATGCCCTGCCCCCTTTCTGGAAGTCTTCACTCCGGAACATGCAGGATGATAATCGCCACATGGCCATTCCGCTCGACTACAGTCGGTAACTCACTGAATCGCAGGGTAGGACCTGCTTTTTTTATTCCGCAGTCACGTAGCTGACAAGTCGATTTCTGATTTGCTGGTTCCAAACGTGATCTAGCGGTGTAGCTGACACGAAATTGTCCCTGAAATTTTGACGAAATAACTTACAAAAAGACATTCTGAATATGAACCCGACAACACTTTACGGAACGCCGGTCTCTAGCCACGCGAACTCACACCCGTAGGCAGAGTTCGCCTCTAGCGCCGCGAGCAAGATGGCTGCGTCATCGCCCAACTTGCCGGCACAGGGCGCGAGAAAGTCGACCTCACTACGGAGGCGCTCAAGCTCGCTTGCCCAAGCAACTTTCGATGGATAGAACTCGGTCAGGTCCCAAGAGAACTGAGTGTCCTCCACACCCGCCT
Source organism: uncultured Pseudomonadales bacterium (assembly GCA_964635835.1). Taxonomy (GTDB): domain Bacteria; phylum Pseudomonadota; class Gammaproteobacteria; order Pseudomonadales; family Azotimanducaceae; genus UBA4421. The sequence continues at coordinate 462 of CAZWQK010000279.1, read as the reverse complement.
CATCGGCGCGAACATCATAGGAAGGCGCGACTAAGCGTTCTAACGCCCGTGTCACCTAGGTGACACGCGGATCACTAACCTCTCTGGCATATTGGGAGCGTCTCATATACTGGGGCTCGATATGAACGTGATAGTTTTCCGGGTCCGAGATTACTTAAGGTTGCAAGGAGGTATTGATGTCGTTTGAAGCATTTCGAGAAGAGACGAGGACATGGCTTGAAGAGAACTGCCCGGCATCCATGAGAGAGCCGGCTGCAGAAGATGAGATTATTGCTGGTGGTAAGCGCCAAGAATATGAACCCGACCAGAAACTGTGGCTTGATCGTATGGCGGAGCGCGGCTGGACCGCACCAATGTGGCCAACTGAATATGGCGGCGGTGGTCTATCCAAGGAGGAATTCCTTGTCCTCCAGGAAGAAATGGGGCGCATTAACGCCCGTGCACCCATTGCTGGGATGGGGT
>CAZWQK010000278.1:0-2988 GCA_964635835.1 uncultured Pseudomonadales bacterium | reverse complement strand
AAAAGTGAATGGTCAGGGGTGTTGCCGCGACGAGACAGACCTTTGGTCGTCCATCGGGCGAAGTTGCACTCATAGCGACAGCACTTTCGTGGCGTATTCCTCGGCCACAACGTCATGTGAAATGAGGATGACGATGCGCCCTTCGTCAGCTAATTCTCTGATCAGTTTTAGGGTGCTGTGCTTGCTGTCTATTTCTAGTCCGGAAATACATTCGTCCAGTGCGAATATCGCGGCGCCATGATACAAAGCGCGAGCAAGGACAAGACGCTGCTTCTGCCCGCCACTCAATACGTCACCATCCGGACCAACATCCGCATCCAACCCTGCAGTAAAACGCTGTATGTCTTGGGACAGTCCCACATCAGCGATGCAGGAAGACGCGCGGTCTCGTTCCTCTTCTCTCGCGTCAACCCAAGAAAAGCAAACGTTATTAAGGACCGAACCGGGTATGATCAACGGCTGTTGTGGAGAATAGAAAACACAGCTGGAAAACCAGTCGGCCTGATGGGTCGGAATTCCGTTTATGAGAACCTGACCCGAAGCGGGTTTCCTCAGGCCACACATGATATCCATTAGTGTTGTCTTCCCGACACCTGACCTACCTTTGATCAGCAGAAAGTCACCGTTTGAAAGGGTCAAGTCCACGTCTTCAAACAAAGAACGTCCGGTTTCGTAACCATGCCCTACGGCAATGAGGTTTAGCTCGTTGACTGTATGCGCATTAGAAGGGGCCGTACGCAAGCTGTTGGGAGTGGCATAGGTGACATGCATCATCATCTCATCTGTGCAAATCTGAGACGTAATATTTCCCAACGCCGCGCGATTGAACTGAAAGCTGATCAACGCATTTGAGATGGACGTAACGATCGGAAGCAGCCGTGCACCAGCGCCACCGATAAATACCAGATCCCCAACACCAACAACCGAGGACGCCTCGGTATACAGCACGGCTAGGATGAGAAACAATGCCATGAAAAGTTCAAGAAAATAGCGTGGTGCGGCCCCTATTAGATTTGCCAGACGATCTGCCTTAGCGAACCGTCGCGCAGATTCATCAAGAATCTGGACGGACCCTTCCCGAAGCGTCGGCACGCCAAGTTGCCGCCAGCCGGAAGTGAAAGAGGTCGCATAAGTACCCAATTCTTCAAGTGCCGAGTTCGCAACCTCACCGTAAACGCGCGTCATGCGCTTGAATTTGAAGATGTAGAAAAGGACCAGCGGAGATATCGATGCCACCATGAAGACAAGCATCAGCGGCGACACTACGAGAATCGTCGCGACGATCAGCACCATGATGAAGAGCTCTCCCAGCACGCGAAGCGCCGGCTCGACAATGCCCTTGCCGATCAGATTGACCTGCCTGACGATCAGGTCCGCGGATGCGCCGCTACCGCGCTCGGTCCCTCCAACTGTCCGCTCGCCACGCCGCAAGCCGATCCTGAACAGGATGTTCCGCAATTTCACCTGCAGCTGGTTTGACTGAAGAAGGACGAAATTCGCCAGCACCAGCCCGAGCAGGAAACGGGTGAGAAACAACAGCAGACACACCGCGCTCTGATACAGAAATCCCAGTTCATGGAAGCCGGTACGGGTGATCACCTGACCGAGCACGCCCTGCTGCGCTCCGATCAGAAGAGCCGAACTCACAAATGCCGCGAGAACGACAAGCGAGAGAACTTCAATTGATGCAAGAATGACGGCAGTTACACCAAGGCCAAAGGCCCTGAAATGAAGGGCGCGGAGCAGCCTAATGAACGCAGCGACGTCCCTGACGTCCAGAAATTTCCTGATACTTATCTTCACTTTCGTGCTTTCTCACCACCGATGCGATGTGGTCCACCAAGCAACGAACCAAAGCCCTGACCAGACAGCCTCGAGACATTATATTGTCAGCGCAACCTCCACAATTGCAAACTGATCCGTCAATCCACCGTTCGATCAGTAGAATTGTTCGACAGTCGCGTGAAAACCACCGTCAAACCGCGCAAAAGCTGGCGACTTTAAAAACTTGTTTATCGCTCGGCGGTACGTCATCCGATCCTCAACTGTCATTGCGATGCAATGGTCAATAGCCCTTTCCGGGCTGCCGAATTCATCCATGTCGACAAAGCAGTCAGCAGGAATGAACCTCTTTACGTCAGGGGCGCCCCAGTAAATCGGGATACAGCCACAGAAAAACGCATCAAAGATTTTCTCGGTAATGTAGCCAGACATCCGCATGTTCTCGGCGCAAAAAGCAAAGTCATATATACCATAGACGTCACTCTTGCTGCTCGGCGCTTCGACGTTCACCGCGTGCCGACGCAGTTTCATGGCCCACCACGCAGATCGTATTGGACTTCTTAGCTGCAGATGCCCCCACCCTCGCCCGAACAATCTGAGCGGCCCTCCCAGACCGTGGGCATTGATAGCATCCAGGCGTATCCCATAGCCGTTGTCAGGTGCGGCACGGCGCAAATGCGCCCCAGCAATCAACGCAACACGGTTGATCCTTTTGGAGTCGGGGGCTTCATCTGGGGTCGACAGATAGTTGCGATTTGTCCAGTCGAGCCGACGAAGCTTCGTGCGAAGGACGGGATCACCGCAGCGGTAACCGTCTTCCTCGGTGTTGTGGAGAAATACATGCGCAAAATCGCCTGCCAGCCTTTCCACATTCCGGTAGTCATCCGGCTTTACCAGCGGCGGCTCGAAGAGTGCGACACCCATTTTGTGAACACCTTCGCCACCATCTTTTATGTCTGCAGGTTTAAATTCTTTAATATTTTTCATCAAAACTGGATTATTTTTAATAAACTCAGGAACTGAATGTCTCAAAATACTAAAATCTTTGGAAACGTAAGGATTTCTTTTATTATTTGAGTGAATACCCTTTCCAGTAATCACTAAAATTCTATTAACTTTATTGTTACAACAGTCAAAAATTAATTTTTCAATTTTTTTATTTGCCTCAATTAAATTTTCTCCATGGAGATCGATTCTTTTAGTAAG
>CAZWQK010000277.1:0-2997 GCA_964635835.1 uncultured Pseudomonadales bacterium | reverse complement strand
AATGTGGAAATGAAGATGGAAAACCGTCTGACCTGCAGCAGCACCGTTCAGCTGCGCCAGCATGATACCCGGCGCATCAAAGGCATGCTTCACTGCGCCAGCAACTTTCTGAACCGTCCTCATGGTGTGCCCCAGAATGATCGGGTCAACCGCTAAAATATTCTCTGCCGGGTCCTTGGGTATTACCAGCGTATGCCCGGGCACCTGGGGCATGACGTCCATGAAGGCTAACGAGTATTGGTCTTCATAAACTTTAAATGCCGGCGCTTCACCGCGCAGTATCTTGGCAAAAATATTCTCAGGATCGTAGGCCATGACTGCTGCTCAGAAATAAAACCAGGGAGCGAGTTTGGCGATAACCCCACTTTCGTTCAAGTCAGCGTTGCCAGAACCTCGTCTGTATGGGCACCCAGGGCCGGTACTCGGTTAACAATATTGGGGTCGGCAACAGCGCCTGGCACTCGGGGCAGCTGCACCAAGCTCCCGCCCACGTGCACGCCAAGGGTATGGAAATCCGGGTGGGACTTTAGATCTGAGATTGCATTCACCGGGGCAAAAGCCAGGTCGGCGGCATCAAACCGCTGCTGAATTTGGGTGTAATCCATCAGGGAAACCGCTTGCTGAACTTGGCCGTCGACGAATTCCCGATTCGCCACCCGGGTTTCGTTATCCGCGCAGCGGGGATCCAGGCGCAGCTCTGGTCGTTGCATGCCAAGGTCACATAAACGCTCCCATTCACGCTGATTTTGAATGGACAGGATGAACGATCGGCCGCAACCGGCGACAAATACGCCATAGGGGCAGATACCCGGATGAGCAAGACCCAGACGCTCGGGTGGCGCCTCGCCATAGCGATCCAACAAATACGGCACGGCCAGCCATTGGGCTACGGCATCGAAAAGCGAAACGCTCAGCTGAGCGCCGTGACCACTGCTCTCGCGCTCAAATAGCGCACCTAGAATTGCTTCGTAGGCATATTGTCCGGTGGCAATGTCCACAAGAGACACGCCGACCCGGCCTGGCGCATGGGGACTGCCCGTAATCGCACTGAGACCCGATTCGGCCTGCATTAACAGGTCGTAGGCTTTACGCTGATGCCCGGGGCCGTCTGGGGCGAAGCCGGCAATCGACATTGAAATCAAAGACGGCAATTCCGCGTGCAGTTCCTGAAGTTCCAGCCCCAGCTTAGCCATGGCACCAGGCTTGAGGTTCTGGATTAGCACATCAGACCTGCTGATCAGCTGCCGCAAAATTCGCACTTGATCGTTGCGGGTGAGGTCCAGAACAACAGATTTCTTGCCGGCATTCAGCCAGACAAAATAGCTGCTCTGACCTGCTACGGCGGTATCGTAGCCTCGTGCAAAATCCCCCTCTGGGCGCTCTATTTTAATGACCTCTGCGCCCGCTTGGGCTAAGCGCATAGAACACAGCGGGGCTGCTACCGCCTGCTCAACAGCCACCACGGTTCGACCGCGAAGAAAGCTCATCTACAATCCTTTTATCCATAAAAAAGAGGGCCTTAGCCCTCTTTTTTAACCTACAAGTTTGATCTAACCCTTAGGGTTGTGGCCCATAATCGCCTTGGTTTCTAAGAACTCCTCAAACCCATAGCGACCCCATTCGCGGCCATTACCCGATTGCTTGTAGCCGCCAAAGGGCGCGCTTTGATCTGCCGGCGCACCGTTAACGTGCACATTGCCGGTACGAATAAGCCGAGCAAGTTTGTTGGCCCGCTCTGGGTCCTCCGAAGAGATGTAGCCGCTGAGCCCGTACAGAGTATCGTTGGCTATGCGCACCGCGTCAGCATCGTCTTCGTAACCGATCATCGCCAGTACCGGGCCAAAGATCTCTTCCCGGGCGATGGTCATGTCGTTAGTCACGTGACTGAATACCGTGGGCTTAACGTAGTAGCCAGCGTTCAAGCCATCTGGTCGGCCAGTACCGCCGGTCTCGAGTTTAGCGCCCTCATCAATACCCTGCTGGATTAGCCCCTGGATCTTGTTGAACTGAACTTCCGAAACCACTGGACCGATGGTGGTGTCTTCGGCGTTGGGATCGCCCACTTTCACCTGCTCAGCCGCTGCTTTTGCCACCGCAGCGGCCTCCTCCATGCGCGTGTTGGGCACCAGCATGCGGGTGGGCGCGTTGCAGCTTTGTCCTGAATTGGTCACCAGTCCGAAGACGTCTCTGGTAATGGCCTTAGCAAAGTCTGCGTCGTCCAAAATGATATTGGCCGACTTGCCACCCAATTCTTGGGCTACGCGTTTCACTGTTGGCGCTGCTGCCTTGGCAACCTCAACGCCAGCACGGGTGGAGCCGGTGAAGGACATCATGTCCACATCTGGGTGGGCCGACAGCCGGGCACCTACGGTAGGGCCATCACCGTTGACCAGGTTGAATACACCGGCGGGAACGCCGGCTGCGTCCAACACTTCGGCGAATAAAATGGCGTTAAACGGTGCAACCTCCGACGGCTTGAGCACCATGGTGCAGCCAGCAGCCAGCGCTGGGGCTACCTTGCAGGCGATTTGGTTAATCGGCCAGTTCCAAGGGGTAATAAAACCGCAAACTCCGGCAGGCTCTCTGATAATTCGAGTGGTACCCAGATCTTCCTCAAACTCAAAATCTTTCAGGACATTTACTGCGGTCATAAGATGACCAATGCCCGTCGGCGCCTGCGCCTTGGCAGCAAGTTTCGTCGGGGCACCCATCTCTTCGCTGATGACTGCCGCAATATCGTCCATTCGCTCGGCGTATTTGGCTATCACCGCCTCAAGCAAGGCAATACGCTCTTCACGAGTAGTTTGAGAAAAGGTCTCAAACGCCGCTTTCGCCGCGGCCACGGCCTTGTCGACATCAGCAGCGCCACCCATGGCCACCACGTCGATGGGCTGCTCGGTAGCGGGATTGATGACGTCTAGGGTCTCAGTGGTCGACGGGGCTACCCATTCACCATTGATGTAAAACTTTTGTCGGTTACTCACGTGCGCATCCTCT
>CAZWQK010000276.1:0-2997 GCA_964635835.1 uncultured Pseudomonadales bacterium | reverse complement strand
CTTCGGATGGGATTGCCACGGGCTGCCCATTGAACACGAGATCGATAAGCAGCTGGGCATGTCGGCCCAGGAGGCGGTAGCCAAGTTAGGTGTCGCCGGATACAACGACGAATGCCGGCGGATCGTGCAGCGGTACGTTACACAGTGGCGTCATACGGTGACACGAATCGGGCGGTGGATTGATTTCGATAACGATTACAAAACCATGGACGCCTGGTACATGGAATCGGTCTGGTGGGTCTTCAAGCAGCTTTGGGACAAGGGCCTGATCTACCAAGGAGTGAAAGTTGTACCTCTGTCCACGGCTCTGGGTACGCCGTTAGCTAACTTTGAGGCCACGTCCAATTACCAAGACGTTCAAGATCCAGCGGTGACGGTGCTGCTGCGGCTGCAGGATGAAGATGCCTACTTAGCCATTTGGACCACAACGCCATGGACCCTGCCATCGAATTTGGCCGTGTGCGTGGGAGCCGACATCGACTACCAGTTGATTCAAGATGGAGAGCGGCAAATCTACATGGCCGCAGCCAGAGTAGAGCATTACCTGGGCGAGCAGCCTCAGGTGCTAAAAACGCTCAAGGGGTCAGAATTGGTGGGCCGGCATTACGAACCCCTATTTCCTTACTTTGCCGATCAGGTGAAGTTGGGGGCTTTTGTCGTGGTAAGCGATGACTACGTGACGACGGACAGCGGCACGGGGTTAGTGCATCAAGCCCCAGCCTTCGGTGAAGACGACAATCGGGTACTCAAGGCCAACGGAATCGAAGCCCTGGTATGTCCGGTGAGCTTATCCGGTGAGTTCACCGATGAGGTACCAGACTTCGCTGGTCAGCACGTTAAGGAGGCGGACAAAGGCATTATTGCAAGGCTTAAGAGCCAGGGCAGTTTGTACCGCCAGGAGGTAATTCAACACAGCTATCCCTACTGCTACCGCTCTAACACACCGTTGATTTATCGCGCGATTCCCTCCTGGTACGTCCGGGTAACCGCGATCAAGGACAAGCTTGTGGCGGCCAACGAGCAAATCAACTGGGTGCCCGAACACATCAAAGAAGGCCGCTTTGGTAAGTGGCTGGACGGGGCGATTGATTGGGCGATTTCCCGCAATCGGGTTTGGGGCACGCCTCTGCCCGTATGGATAAACGATGTAACCGGCAACGCCTTGTGCATGGGCTCCATCGATGAACTCGAAAAATACAGTGGTGTGCGTGTAGACGATTTGCATCGTGAGCACGTAGATGGGCTGGAATTTAGTCTGGACGGGGAAGAGGGCGTGTACCGTCGCATCGAAGAAGTTCTCGACTGCTGGTTTGAATCCGGCTCCATGCCCTATGCCCAGCTGCATTACCCTTTTGAAAATGAGGGTGTCTGTGAGGCTGGATTTCCTGCCGAGTTTATTGCCGAAGGTCTGGATCAGACTCGGGGCTGGTTTTATACCCTGACCGTTTTAGGTGCGGCCCTTTTTGATAAACCCGCGTTCCGCAACGTCATCGTCAACGGCATGGTCATGGCCGAAGATGGCAAAAAGATGTCGAAAAGCCTGCGCAACTACACGCCGCCGGATGAACTAATGGAGGCTTACGGCGCCGACGCCCTGCGCCTTTACGCCATCAACTCGGGCTTGGTTAAGGGCGAGGAACAGCGCTTCGCCGATGCCGGGGTGAAAGACATGGTGCGCCGTGCCCTGTTGCCTTGGTACAACGCTTTTTCTTTTTTGCGCACTTATGCCGCCATCGACAACTGGTCGCCGGACAAGGGCCAGCATGCTGGTGACAACGTGTTGGATCACTGGCTGCTATCGCGAGTGCAAACCCTGAAAAGCACGGTGGCCCGGGAGATGGAGGCCTATCGGCTTTACAACGTTGTGCCCGCTTTGTTTGGGTTTATTGAAGATCTGACCAACTGGTACATTCGTCTGAATCGAGGGCGCTTTTGGGGTGAGGACATCACACCGGACAAAATTGCAGCCTATAGCACCCTGTACGAGGTGCTCTCGGAGCTCGCCAAGTTAATGGCGCCCTTTGCTCCGTTCTTGTCTGAACATTTATATCAACAGCTGGAAGCGCTGGCGGATCGTCCTGCCTCGCCAAGCTCTGTGCATCTGTGCGATTACCCGGTGGCCGAAGAACAACAAATCCGCCCCAATCTGGAGCTCGCCGTTGACCGTATGCAGCAGGTGATTCTGCTGGGTCGGCAGAAACGTGAGGAAGTGAAAATCGGGCTGCGAACGCCGCTGGCGAAGCTCACAATTATTCATCGAGACGAGGCGTTACTCACTGATATGCGGTCATTGGAAAGGTATCTGCGTGACGAACTCAATGTGCTGGAAATTGCCTACAGCACGGACGAGGCAGCCTACATTGACCTGCAGGCCAAGCCGAATTTTCCTCTGTTGGGTAAGCGCCTGGGCAAACGCATGAAGTCTTTTGGCAAGCTCATTGGGCAGCTATCCGACGCACAGATTGCTCAGCTGCAGACCGAGGGCAGCGTGGCCCTAACTACGGACGGTGAGACAGAGACCTTCACTACAGAAGAAATTGAAATTAAGCAGCAGGCCAAGGCAGGCACCAATACCGTATCCAATAGCCAAATTAGCGTGGACTTGGACTGTCAGCTAACGCCAAAGCTTATCCGCAGCGGTTATGGACGAGAGGTGGTGAATCGAATTCAGCGCGAGCGCAAAGAGCGGGGGTATTCGGTAAGCGATCGTATCTACGTGACCTACCACGCAGAAGGCGAGCTGGCTCAAGCCATTACTGAGCACCGGGAATACATTATGGGTGAGACCTTGAGTTTGCAGATGAGCGCAGCTGCCGGTCCTCAAGCGGTGCAATCAGAGGTGGACGGACAGGAGCTGAGTTTTCAGCTGGAGCAAGCGCAGTAGCGGACGGGGGTTGTTGATGAAATACGAATTTGTCAGCGCTGCAGAGGACTCAAGGCTCGATCATGTCGGTAGCTACCGGCGTCAGCTGCCCGTCAGTCTGGATCGAATGTACG
>CAZWQK010000275.1:0-3003 GCA_964635835.1 uncultured Pseudomonadales bacterium | reverse complement strand
CCCGTGCTTGGCTAAAGGAAAATTGCCCGGCCGGCGCTCGGGGTCCTGGCAGCGTGCCTTGGGGCAGCCGTAAGATCGACCTGCCCAAAGACAGTCGAGAGTGGCTGGACAACATGGCCTCCAAAGGGTGGACTGTGCCCACTTGGCCAAAGGCCTACGGCGGCGCAGAGTTGGATTCGGCTCAGTACCTGATTTTACTGGACGAGCTTCGCCGTATTAACGCGCGTTCGCCTCTCATTGGCCGGGGCGTCAATTACATAGGGCCCACGATTTTGGAGTTCGGCACCGACGAGCAGAAATCTCGCTGGTTGCCAGGTATGGCTCGCGGCGATGGCGGTTGGTGTATGGGCTACTCTGAGCCCGGGTCCGGTTCCGATTTAGCCAGCCTCAGCACCAAAGCCGAGCGCGACGGCGATCAGTACATTATCAACGGCCGTAAGGTCTGGACGTCGGATGCGACCTTTGGTGATTACATCTTTGCCCTGGTACGCACAGACGATAAGGCTCCCAAACATGACGGCATCAGTCTGATTTTGATCGACATGGATCAGCCCGGTGTTCAGGTGCGACCTATCAGGCTGATCAGCGGCAACAGCCCGTTTTGCGAAACATTGTTTGAGGATGCCATTGCAGGCGTCACCGACATCATCGGCCCGGTCAATGAAGGCTGGACCGTAGGTAAACGACTGCTGCAGTACGAACGCTCCACCCACGCCGGCATCAATATTTCGGGCACTCAGGGTGGGCTAGATGAGCGATCTCTAACGGAAACTATAAGTGACTGGCTGCCAACGGATAGCGCCACCGGTCGTATTATGGATGAGGCCCAGCGTTCGGCTCTGCTGTCTTGGGAAATGCGACAGCGCACCTACGAGATGACCCAGCGCCGTGCCATGGAGGAGGCTAAGGCTCGAGCTCCGGGATTTACCTCGTCAGCGGTGAAGCTGACAGGGGCGTTGCTAAAGCAGGAAAGAGACGAACTGCACCTGTCGGCCTTGGGTTTCGATGGGCTGTACTGGCAGGGCGATGAAGTGGCGGAAGAAGCGCTAAAGCAGACGCGCGCCTGGCTGCACCAAAAGTCCCTGACCATTGCCGGGGGTACCGCGGAGGTACAGCGCAACATTATCGCCAAGCGAGTATTAGGACTGCCGGATTAATCGGCAATCTAAGTGCCGTTGTGTCGTTACGGTGATGGCCCACGGCGTCAGCGCTGTGCCGAAACCCGTTGATTTGGCTTTTAAAGTGTTGCCTGGAGCTACCAAAGTGTTGGGCCAGAGCTAGGACAGGAAATACTTATGGCTGCTAATACTGGCCAGACAGCCCCCGACGATTGCTGGCTTGGTCTGCTGGAAGAGGAAGTGCTGGAGTCAGACCTGTCCATCATTGACCCACATCACCACCTTTGGGTTCGTAACGGCTACACTTATCTATTGCCAGAACTGGCCGCGGATCTCGACAGTGGCCATAACATCATTGGTACCGTCTACGCAGAATGCCATTCCATGTATCGTCAGGGCGGAGCGGAAGCGTATCGCCCGCTAGGCGAAACCGAGTTTGTTCGCGGGCAGGCCGCTATGAGCGCCAGCGGCGAATTCGGTCGAACTCGAGCTTGTGAGGTCATGTTCGGCAACGTAGATCTCATCCTCGGTAACGCGGTCGAGCCATTGCTAGAGCAACACATGGAGGTGTCCGGTGGGCGTTTTCGTGGTGTGCGAATTTCTGCTGGTTGGCGTGAAGATAAGAGGATTCACAACGTGGCCGATCAGCGAGGCTGCTGCTTGATCCCCGGGTCAATCAGGGTATTGCTGCGGTAAAGCGCAAGGGTCTGTCCCTTGATTGCGGGCTGTACCATATTCAACTCGACGAAGTCGCCGAAGTTGCGGATGCTCACCCTGAGTTGACGATTATTCTCAATCATGTGGGCAGCCCAATTCTGGGCGGACCTTACCGAGGCAAAACCGACCAGATCTTTACTCACTGGAAGGCAGCGATTGCCAGACTGAGTCAACGGCACAACGTGTATGTCAAGCTCGGTGCCATGCCGATCCGTATGCCAAGCTATGAGGGTGATCGTAGTCTGCCCCCCAGTTCTGCTGAAGTTGCAGATGCATGGCGGCCGTGGATGGAGACCTGTATTGAAGCCTTCGGTACAGACCGCGCCATGTACGAGTCTAATTTTCCCGTGCAAAAGCGGTGGTGCAGCTACCAAGTTTGTTGGAACGCATTTAAGCGAATTTCCGCCGGCGCGTCGGCGATGGAGAAAAAGGACTCGTTCGCTGGCGCTGCGGTTCGGGCATATCGCATCAAAGATAAGGGATGACTAAAAGCCTGATCGGCGAGGTAAGCGGTCGGTGGTACTAACGTCCTTCGCAGGGCTCAGAGCGCGGATCTAAAATCGAGCGACGCCGGCTGACAATCTGTTAGCCGTGTGCTGTCAATCCGACCCAATCTCTTTTTGCACAAGCCAGCGCCGGTCGGATGTTCTATGAAGCTGCAAATTGCGCTAGAAATTAGCTGCCTGAGAATTGAAAAAACACCTGAGCTCGCCTAATGTAATGAGCAGCATTAATTTTTCGGCGCAAAACAAGGGAGATGAAGTTGTGAAAGTCATAAACAAAGTCACACCTAACGAGGAGCAGTTGCTTGGGTTCATGGAGCCGGGCCATGACGCACCGATCTACATGCTGAATTTGCTGAAGTTCAAAGAGCTGGCTGAGTATCCGGATGGCCGAGAAACCACACTCACCGGGGCGGAAGCCTATGACATTTATGGCGCCGAGGTTGTGGCACATCTTGCCAAGGTTGGCGGCGCGCTTGTGTTTTCTGCTCAAGTGGAGCGCCTGATGTTGGGCGAGGTGGAAGAGCTCTGGGATACCGTTGCTATCGCCATGTATCCGTCTCGTCAGGCCATGATGGAGATGATGATGTCACCCGAATATCAAGCCTCTGCCGTGCATCGGTCGGCGGGGCTGGCGGGGCAACTCAACATAGAAATGAAGGAGC
>CAZWQK010000274.1:0-3028 GCA_964635835.1 uncultured Pseudomonadales bacterium | reverse complement strand
CTGGACGAAGTTCCTATCGAGGTAGTGGTTACCGCGGCGGAGCTGGATATCTCCGTCGAGCAGTTATCCAGCTTGAAGGCCGGAGACTGGCTGCCCATTCGCCCCCCGGAGCATGCCGAAGTATCGGTGAACGGTTTTCCCGTGTTCACCGCTGAGGTTGGCAGTAAGGGTAATCAGGTGGCCATACAAATAGTTGAAAGCGTAATGCCAGAGGAAGATTCATGAGTGAAACGGAAGAGACCGGCCAAGGGCCAGAGCAGCAGTCAGAACAGCAGCCAGAGCAAGCTACTGACGGCAACATTAATCAAGATGTGATCCGTGCCATTCCCATCACCCTGTCGGTGCAGGTGGGAACCACCACGTTAAAACTGCGGGACCTGCTGCGGTTGTCCCAGGGCAGTGTCCTTGAGCTGGACCGAGGCGTGGGGGAACTCATGGACGTAAAGATTAATGACACGGTCATCGCCAAAGGTGAAGTTGTCACCGTGGGCGATAAGCTCGGCGTCAGCGTGGTGGAAATTGTTGCCCCGCTGGAACGCGTGAAAACGGTCTAGGGCATGGATATCTCGCCGCTGGCGTCGGCGGTTTTAAGCTTTGTTTTTGTTATTGCCTTATTGCTGGGCACCCTCTGGTTCGTGCGCGCCAGAGGCATTGGGCTTGGGCCCATGAGCGGCAAGGGGCTGCGGGTGGTCAACAGCCTGCGGCTGAGCAACAAGCATCGGTTAGACGTGGTGGACTATGCTGGTCGCCGCATCCTCATTGGCGTTGCCCCCAACCAAATCACCTTGCTGGATAACCAGCCCCAATCCGCCGAAGAGGCAAACCTGCCACCCGAGCAAGACTCGCTGGGTCAAGGCCAACCCAGCGACTCGTTTTCGGGCCAGCTGCGCCAACTAATGCAGCAAAACCGCGGCGATTAGCGGCTTGGGTGTCACGCCGCGCCCAAAACCTGGGCGCTTAGCCTCACGCCCCTAGCAATGCCCTTAACGTGACGCTGCCGCCGAAGTCCCCTTGATGGATAACTCCAGCAGCGCAATAACCTGGGCCTCCAGCTCCGGCGTCAGCCCGGTGCCAAGCCAGGTGGGCATGTTGTTGCGAATCCGAATCAGCGCCAAGGCACTGCATCCTTCACCGCGGGCGGTGAGCCAATTGCCAAACTGGGCGTTACGTTGGCTTGGGTCGTGGGTCACCGCTGCCAGCTGCCGCAGGTTTTCCACCACACAGGGCAGAACCGGGCCGGACACCGTGACTGGGCCAGGGGCATCGGCGGAGGTACCGAGGGTATCTTGCTGGGCTCGAACGCGCTCAATGTAGTCTTGGGCGTTGGCTGGCAGCGGCAGGTTGGGATCAAAACCATTGGGGCCTAAGCGATAGCTGGCCAGAGCAAGGCGCATGCGCGGTTCCGGTGCCAAGGAGTCTAAGTCGTCTAGCAGTTCGCGCAAGTAGCGCGCTCCGGCATCGATATTGGTGCACGGGTCAAAAAGGGCCTGGCGCTCTTCAATCCCCAAGTGGTTCGCGGTGATAGGCCACTTGATTTGCATCAAGCCCAGGGCGTTGGCGCTGGAAACAGCGTTTGGGTCCAAACTGCTCTCGACGATGGCAATACCGATGAGTAGAGATTCTTCGATCTGATAGGTTGCTGCGGCGCTGCTGAAGCAGGCTCGGTAAGGCAATTCCTCTAATAGGGCCTGAGCCTGTGGCGGGTCGGCTGGAGTCGAGGTGGCTAGCCCGGCGGTTGCCTGGCCATTGTTGCTGTCGGTTAGCGTCCCAGACAAGGTTTCGGGCTGGGTCTGGGTAGAGGTCTCGGGCTGGTCCTGGGCCGCTAAAAAAGCCTCGAGCTCAGGTGGAATGTCCAGCTCTACGACGATGGGGTCATCATTTGCCGGGCTGGCTGAATTTGGCTGATCCGCTGCCAGGTCCCCGTTGTCCGTTTGCTGAGCCGCGTCCGAGCCAGGCACCTCATCGCCGGATTCTCCTGATGCCCCGGCGGGCAAGCTCAGCAGGCACCAGGTTAGGCAACAAAGTGCTCGCTGGGCTGCGCGTCGATATCCCTGGCTGAGGGAGATGATCGGCATGTAAAACCTCACGAATGGTCGTTACTTATTGATTTACGGGCGCACCGCCTTTGCTGCGCTCTGTCGAATTCTTGACGCTGGCCGTCCATTGCGGCATTTAGTCCGGCAAAACCTCGCCACCTATCTATAACTTACTGTTTTTTAAAGTTTTTAAACATGGCACATTCTTTGCTTTCTAAAACCAAACGAAAGCTCAGCCGCTACTGGAAAGCGCGGGCCTGTGTCTGATTATCGAGAAAATATGAACCAAATATACACGAATGTGCGCCTGGAGATGGCGGGTCTCTTGAAGAGGCCCATGGCTCTTGGGCTGGTGGTTTTGCTCATCGGCACGCTGCTGCCTGGGCTGTCTTATGCCGAGGGAATCCCGGCTCTGAAGATTCTTGAGGGCAACGACGGCGGCACCGAGTACAGCCTGTCGCTTCAACTCATTATCGTGATGACGCTGCTTGGCCTGCTGCCGTCTATTTTGATTCTCATGACCTCTTTTACCCGCATCATTATCGTGCTGTCGCTGTTGCGGCAGGCCATGGGCACAGCCCAGACCCCACCCAATCAAGTGCTTATTGGTATTGCCCTGTTTCTAACCTTGTTCATCATGAATCCAATTTTGCAGGCGATTTACGATGACGCGTTGGAGCCGGTGCAAAACAACGAGATTACTTTCCAAGAGGGCTTGGATCGTGCGCGGATACCCTTGCAGCAGTTCATGCTGGGGCAGACCCGCGAAAAAGACATGATGCTGTTTATGGAGATGTCCGAGACTGGCCCTGTGGATGACGTTGCCGATGTGCCCCTCAGTGTTTTGGTACCGGCCTTCATCACATCGGAGCTTAAGACCGCTTTCACCATAGGTTTTTTGATTTACATACCCTTCATCATCATTGATCTGGTGGTTGCCAGCGTGCTGATGTCCATGGGCATGATGATGTTGTCGCCCATGATGATATCCA
>CAZWQK010000273.1:0-3029 GCA_964635835.1 uncultured Pseudomonadales bacterium | reverse complement strand
GACTCGATAAAATTGCCGGTGGCTTGCTTCTGCTCGCAGGGCCTGCAGGGAAATCTCTGATTCCGGCTCTTTTTGTTCGGAAGCAGCGGGGGGCTGCAGTCGGTGTAATTGACTCCGGCACCAAGCATGTAATTCGTTAGCTGACTTTTGCACGATAAGATTATATCCGGTGATGGATTTCTTTTATCATGCGCTGATGAAAAAGACCCGCTTGCCTTTGTTCCTGCCAGTGATTGGTTTGTTGGTGGCAATCACCGGCAGCGCCTATGCTGAAACTCCCCCGGATCCCTCGCGGGCAGCTACAGGATTCGGGGATTTGGCCCAGAACCTTTACCAGCTTCAGCATGAGCCGAGTGCTGGTAATTATGGGCAGTGTATTGGCCGCTATACGACAGCCCACGGCACCCACGCACAAGGGCAGCTGGCCCCGGACACCCAGGCTGAAGACGTCATTACTGCAACCATGGATCGCCTGTCGGGACAGCGCGGCGGAATGATTCAGCTGCAAGGTCGCGTTGTCATTCAAGATCGTGATCGGCGCTTGCTCACCGATGAAGCGTTGATGGATCAAAACAACGAACTCCTGCGCTTCCCTCAAGGCCTGATCGTTAGCGAAAAAGATCTCGTCGCTCAGGGTCGGACAGCAGGTGTTGGTCTAAACGGACAATCCTTGTCCCTCCAGGGCGTGCAGTGGGTCATGCCCGCGCTTGGGTTGCGAGGCACTGCCGAGGCTCTCACTCGATCAGCCGATGGCAAGCTGGTGCTGCGTGGCGCGGCGCTGACTCGCTGTGCTCCAGGTAACGCCGGATGGCGCTTGGGCATTGACGAACTGGAAGTCGACGAAAGCGCCGGCGTTGCCCGAGGAACGGGCGCAGTGCTGCAAATTCGGTCGCTGCCGGTAGCCTACTTGCCGCGAGTGAAAGTGCCCCTGGACGCCGAGCAAATCACGGGATGGCAAATGCCCACCGGTGGCGTGAGCAGCACGGACGGCGTGGATATTCAGGTACCGTATTACTGGCGAATCTCGCCCCAAATGAACGCGACGTTGGCGCCGCGTTGGGTCAGCGAGCGAGGGCTGGGTTTAGACGGGAATTTGAGCTACACCAGCAGCCGGCAAGTTGCGGTCATGGAGGTGTCGTATTTGCCGTCGGACGATTTGTACAACGGGCTCTTCGATGAAGACCTGTATAAAGAACTGGGAGGAGCTGATCGGTTAGGACCCTTTAATGCGGCGGATCGTTGGCTGCTGGCGGCGGATCAGATAGGCAAGCTCGGCGCGTTTCGAACCCGCGTTGACTTCACCCGGACTAGCGACCGAGATTTTTTTCGCGATCTTAATGCCTATATCGGACCGACTAATCCCAATGCTTTGAGCCAGATGTTCGAGGTCTCCTATGACAGCCCTCACCTGAACGTCAGACTGCGCTCCATGGGGTTCCAGAGGTTGGACGAGCTGGATATTGCTGACTACGAAGCGGTGCCTTCACTGCAAATGAACTACCGCTCGAATCCGCTTGGTCAGGGCCTAGATTTGTCCGTTCGAGCCCAGTGGTCCCAGTTCGACCGTAACGGGCCGGCTTCTGCTTTCGACACCGCAGATATTGAGGGCAGTCGCAGTCACTTTGCTCCAACGCTGGGATATCGAAAGGACTACGCCGGCGGTTTTTGGGCGATTAAGGGTGGTACCAAACTTACGCGTTACCATTTTGACAGAGGCCCGGCTTTGGCAGAGGAAGCGCTGAAGGCCCAAGCAGATCGGCATGTCGATTTCTTCAGTGTGGATGCAGGTCTGGTGTTCGAGCGCGAGGTGTCGCTGGGTGGCGGCGGTTTTTGGCAAACCCTAGAGCCAAGGCTTTATTACCTTAAGCAAGGTTACGAGGAGCAAAATGCGCTGCCTGTTTTCGATACCACGCCTCTAAGCATGACCTTTGAGCAGCTGTTTTTGGATAATCACTTTGCCGGCCTTGATCGTATAGCCGATGCCGACAGAGCAACGGTAGCCCTGACAAGCCGCCTGATTAGTCCCAAAGGTCGAGAGCTGCTGACCGTGAGCGCCGGGCATTTGCAGCACTTCGCTAGGCCTCGTGTGCGGTTGCCGGGTTTTATGGATATCGGCCAGCACGATTTATTCGCCGGTGATGTTGCCATCAGTCTGAGCCATCGCTGGCAAGTACGCAGCCGGCAGCTGTGGAACTACGACCAGGACAAATGGGAAGAGCTGGGGCTAAGCCTGCATTTGCGCGACGACGGTGTCGGCAGATATAACCTCGGCGTGACCAAGCGGCGATTGGACAACATCAAACAGGCGCACATATCGGCGTTTGCACCGCTGAACCAAAACGTGGCAATCACGGCACGCTGGCACTACGATCTGGAACAGCACCGCACCCTGGAGGCATTCGCTGGCTTTGAGTACGACGACTGCTGTTTTCGCTTACGCCTAGTCGCCCGTCAGTACCTAGAAAATCCCAGCTATCGCACCTTCGGTGTGCCCGAATCGCTGTTACCGGACAGGCTACTGAGAACCGATCGCAGCGTACTGCTTGAGGTGCAATTAAAAGGTTTGGCAGGATTTGGCAGCAAAGTGGAAGCGCTGATGAGTCGAGGCGTGTACGGTTACGACACCACTGGAATTCGGATGCAACGATAGGGGCAGGCTCACGCAAAGAGGATGCAAGCCCAAGGCATGACGACACAACAAAAATCACCAAACCAAAAATAATCAAACAATGAAACAGAGCAAGAACACCATGAATAACGTAATCGCCTTCGGTCAAACCGTGGGCACCCTCAGGGCTTTGTGGGCTGGAGCTAAATATTTGTTTGCCCTGACGTTACTTTGGCTGCCACTGCAGTCGGCTGCTGAGTATCAGCGTTTAGAGGCCATTGTTGCAGTGGTGGACGATGACGTTGTCCTTGCCAGTGAACTGATTACCCGGCTCGAGACGGTTAGGCGCTCCATCAAAGAAAATAATCTGCAGCTGCCACCCGGAGACGTGTTGGTGAACCAGATTATGGAGCGATTGATC
>CAZWQK010000272.1:2661-3031 GCA_964635835.1 uncultured Pseudomonadales bacterium | reverse complement strand
TCGCCCGAGGATCGTCTATGTATTCCAGTGCCCCTCTACCACTGCTTTGGCATGGTCATGGGTAACTTGGCTTGCCTCACTCACGCTGCCTGCGCGGTGTTTCCGGATGAGGGGTTTGATCCTGTAACCGTGCTCAAGACCGTTGAGGAGGAGCAGTGCACGGCGCTGCATGGGGTGCCTACCATGTTTGTGGCGGAAACCGATCAGCCCAATGTCGCCGAGTTTGACCTGTCGTCCCTAAGAACCGGAGTCATGGCAGGGGCTCCCTGTCCGCTGGAGCTGATGCTGCAGGTGATTGAAAAGCTGAACATGAGCGAGATCACCATCATGTACGGCCAAACAGAGACCAGCCCAGTGAATCATATGACCG
>CAZWQK010000272.1:0-2651 GCA_964635835.1 uncultured Pseudomonadales bacterium | reverse complement strand
ATGACCGATATCGAAGCGCCGGCGGAAAAGCGCTGCGGCACCGTAGGTCGGGTGGGGCCCTATCAGGAAATCAAGATCATCGACGAGCAGGGACAGGTGCTGCCCATTGGCGCTACTGGTGAGCTGTGCTGTCGCGGCTATTCGGTGATGCGTGGCTACTGGGACGACGAAGAGCGCACCCGCGAGACCATTGATGCCGCAGGTTGGCTGCACTCAGGCGACCTAGCGGTAATGGATGACGAGGGCTATGTGCAAATTGTCGGGCGCATTAAAGACATGATCATTCGAGGTGGCGAGAACGTTTACCCTCGTGAGATCGAGGAATTTCTGTACACCCACCCGGACATTCAAGAGGTGCAGGTTTTTGGCGTCCCCGATGCAAAGTATGGGGAGTCGGTCTGTGCCTGGGTGCAGCTGCGCGCGGGCACCAAGCTAGAAGAAGCTGACGTGAAGGCCTACTGCGCGGATCAGATTACCCACTTCAAAGTGCCCAGCACGGTGCGTTTTGTCGACGAATTCCCCATGACCGTGACCGGGAAAATCCAGAAGTTTAAAATGCGCGACGCCATGATGGATGAACTGTCGGCTTAGCCATCAAGGACGCTGAAGGCTGCTAGCCAGCAGTAACCGCCTCCTGCAGCGCGTCAAAAAAATCCGTAGTAGACGCGCTGCCCCCCTGATCTGCGGTGTGGTTGGCGGGGTTGGCATAGACACTCGCAACACCATCGCGCAGCTGGCAAGCGGCTTCGCCAAAGTCCAGATAATCCAGCAGCATGGCCGCGGACAGGACCGTCGCGGTTGGGTTTATGACGCTTTGCCCGGCGATATCAGGCGCGGTGCCGTGGGCGGACTCAAAGTAGGCATAGTCCGCACCGTAGCAACCTGAAGGAGCCAGCCCCAGACCGCCAATCAGGCCGGCAGCGCCATCGGACATGATGTCGCCATAAAGGTTGGGCATGACTACCACATCCAGCGCTTGAGGATTGGTAATCATTCGGCACAAAAAGTCGTCGATGATGTAGTAATCGAACTCGATGTCCGGGTATTCCTTGGCGACGCTTTTGCCAATATCCAGGAACAAACCGTCAGCCACTGCCAGCATGTTGTATTTGCAGGTGATCGTCACTTTGCGCTGCTTGTCGCGTTTTCGCGCGAGCTCGAAGGCATAGCGGATGACTCGCTCTGAGCCTTGTTCTGTGATCGCTTTGATGGCGTACTTGCCCGGGCCCAGGTCGCCAAGGTTTGCCCGAGCGTGGCGGGAGTAAAGGTTCAGCCCCGCCAAGTCCTGGGTATCACCCTCTAGACCCAAGTAAAGATCCTCAAGGTTTTCGCGAATGATAGCGAAGTCGATGCCCTGGGGCTTAGCTAGAGGTGAGTTGAAGCCTGGCAGGTAAGTGCAGGGACGCACGTTTGCAAAGGTCTGTTTGCCCCACCGAAGATAGAACAACACCGGTGTGCTATTGCCGCTAGTGGAGCCGAAAAATGTGGCGTCAGCAGTGTCGATTTGAGCCTTGGCTTCGTCTGGGAACAGCGTGCCAAACTGGGCCTTGGCGGCTTGTCCGACCAAGGGTTCGATAAAGTCGATGCCGAGGCTAAGATCGCGCAATAAAGAAACCGTTGGCTGCATCACCTCTGGGGAGGCATCATCCCCCATAAAAACCGCAACTTGTTTGTTGCTCATAACGTCTCCCCGGCTTTGAAAATTCCGCGCCATGCTAACCCATTGACGGACGGAAAATGATGTTTCGTTTTGCTAGGCGCCATCATAGTATACCAACGTAAGCTTGGCGGAGGAGAAATGACATGGCCCAGTATCAGCACATCAGCATAAACAGGTCACTGGGTGCGGTGGGCGCTGAGGTGAGTGGAGTGGACTTGAGTCAGCCCTTACCACCGGAGGCGATAGAAGAAATACGCCAGGCGTGGCTGACTCATCATGTGTTGTGCTTTCGCGATCAAAATCTAACGCCCACAGCACAGGCGCAGTTTGCCGAGAATTTTGGTGAGCTTGACCAGTACAAATTTATGGAGGCGGTGGAAGAAAGCCCTTACGTCATTCCCATTATCAAGGAACCAGATGCCAAGCTGAATTTCGGTGGTGGCTGGCATACCGACGGTTCTTACCAAGCGATTCCCCCAAAGGCGACGGTCCTTTATGCCATCGAGGTACCGGAGAAGGGTGGGGATACCATGTTCGCGAACGCAACGGCAGCTTTTGAGGCCCTCAGCCCGGGCATGAAAGAAAATTTGCTGCGTTGGCAGGGGGTGTACTCGCCGAAGCTCGTGCATGGAGCGTCCGGGGTCTATAAGTCCAAGGAAGCCGAAGAAAATTTGGGTAAATCTTATGGTGGTGACGCCAGCTATGCTGAGACCGAGGTTGTGCATCCACTGATTCGAACCCACGTAGAAACCGGCGAAAAGAGTATCTACTGTGGAATGGCCCACACCGTGAATATCGAGGGATGGAGCCGGAAAGACAGCCTGCCGATCTTTCGCTACTTGAACGAGCATTTGACCCAAGACCGATTTGTGACCCGGTTTAAGTGGCAGAAAGGGTCGCTGGTGCTGTGGGACAACCGCTGCGTGTTCCATTACGCCTTGAACGACTATCACGGCCACCGGCGTCATATGCATCGCGTGACGATAAAGGG
>CAZWQK010000271.1:0-3038 GCA_964635835.1 uncultured Pseudomonadales bacterium | reverse complement strand
AACTTTGTTAACCAGAACTCCGCCGAAACATCAGGTCTGGACCTGCAGGCCAGCTACTCTTTCGACAACCGGTACGGCGCTTTCCGCGCAACCGTGGCTGCGGCATGGGTGAACGAATTCATCGTTGCGGGACAGAAAGACGCTGTTGGCATGTACAACGTGCGTAACCCAGTTATGCCGCGGCGTGCTCTGCCGGAATATAAGGTAAACGCATCATTAAACTGGAGTTATGAGAACCATCGGGCTTATGCCGTTCTTCGCTGGATCGATGGCTATGAAGCCACTTTGGAAGAAGAGGCAGCCTCAGAATTCTGGTCAAACACTGTCGGGCTAGCTTTAGGGGCTGACGCAAAAGCACGTTACCTTGCTGCCGAGAATGTCAGCAGCTGGACTACTGTAGATGCTAATTACACCTACGAGCTGCCAGAAATGGGCCCTGTGTCTTCTTCTTCCATCACCATTGGTGCGAAGAACTTGTTTGATCGCGACGCACCTTGGGTCCCGAACAACACCACTTATGACCCAGTCACCCACGATTTCCGTGGACGAGTGTGGTACGTGCGTATGTCTGCAAGCATGTAAAGCAAACAGCTAAAGCTGAAAGAGGAAGCCCCGGGTTACCGGGGCTTTTTTGCCTGCCAATCTACTGACGCCGCCTTGCCCCCCGGCTATTCTCTCCCCTGTCCCTTGCCTACCGGAGCAGTGGTGTACGCACATCTCTCCTATTGCCCCCACCGTCGGCGCGGAAGTTACCGGCGTTGATCTTGCTTCCCTCAACCCGGAAGCGGAGTCCGCCATTCAGGCGGCGTTTCTTAAGCACCATGTCCTGGTGTTCAGGGATCAGTCCCTCACCCGCGATCAGCACAAAGCCTTCGGCCGCTTGTTCGGTGAGCTGCACATTCATCCCTCCAAACGCAATGGTATGAATCAGCAAGATCCCGAGCTTTTTATTGTCAACACCAAGCCCGACGCCAAGCTGACCAACGGCGAGGCTTGGCATTCCGATGTGTCCTGCGAAGAAATTCCTCCGAAGGCGTCCATTCTGTACGTGACCAAGTGCCCGGAGAACGGTGGCGGTGACACCCTATTTGCCAACATGCACGCGGCTTTCGACGAACTCTCGCCAGACCTGCAAACCTTGTTGCTTAACAAAACCGCCTATCACGATGGCGAAATTGATCTGCGCAACTACGGCATCCGCCTGCGCGATGGGCAAACCTACCCAAAGGCGTCCCACCCCTTGGTACCCGGCATCCAGAAAACGGCCGCCCCTACCTATTTGCCAACGGCAGCTTTACCTCGCACATCGAGGGCATTGAACGGTGGGAAAGCGATATGTTGCTGCAGGGCCTGTATCAGCGCACCGCCAACAATCCGCGCATTCAGTGCCGAGTGAAGTGGCAGCCCAGTACCTTAGTCATGTGGGACAACCGCAGCGTCCAGCACCACGCGATTTTGGATTACGCCGGGTTTGCTCGTTATGGCGAGCGGGTGTCGGTACTGGACGAGCAGGCGCCGCAGCCCTATCGCCGGTGAGCTGAACCGCCAGTTAACGCCAATCTTCGTTGAGTTCCCGAATCAGCTCTGCCGCGCTTTGCGGCCTGCCTGCGGGATCTTTCGCCAAGCACTGCATGGCCAGCGCTTCCAGCCGGACGGGAATGGCCAGTTCGTTAATGGCGCTGGGCGCTATGGGCTCATCTTCTAGCGCGCTGCGTTTTAGTGCGTCCATGGTTTCACCCACGGCGGGGTTTGCGCCGCAAAGAATTTCGTAAAGGATCGAACCCAGGCTGAACACGTCAGTACGTCCATCGATGCTGGTGTCCCGATTGATTTGCTCTGGCGACATGTAACAAATGCTGCCCTGCAGCTTGCCTCGCCCGGTCATGGTTTTGCCGGGGCTACCCTCGTTTTCCTCTGTGTCCGGGTCTTCGGTGTCTGTGCCGTCTGGATGCCAGACTTTTGCCAGCCCCCAATCCAGCAGCAGTACCTCGCCGTAAGGCCCAACTAAAATGTTCTCGGGTTTCACGTCCCTGTGAATCACGCCGTGCGTGTGGGCATACTCCAGGGCCTGGGCGATTTGCACCACCACCTCAACCAGCTGATTCAAACCGTACCGCTCTCGATAATCCAGGATCTCCCGCAGCGTGTAGCCGTGGACCAGCTTCATGGTGAAGTACAGTTTGCCTTTGTTGTCACGGCCAACTTCATAGGTAGGCACGGTGTTGGGGTGTTGCAGCAATGCCGATACCCGGGCCTCGCGCAGTAGGCGCTGCTGCTCTATGGGATCGTTAGCCAGTTCTGGCCGCAAAGTTTTGTAGCAGACTACTCGGGACAAATGCAGGTCTTTGCAGGACATGATCAGCGACTTGCCGCCACGAGCAATGGTTTTGAAGTAAGCGTAGCGGGTGCGGTAGTTGATGGTTTCCGGCAGGGGGCTGTCCGTGTGTTTCAAATACACCACATCATAGGGGTTCGCTGTTTCACCCTGGCCGCTATCGGTTAACCCTGATCGCTGTGGAAACTTAATCACAATAGACCCCTGTTCATGTCGGCCTTGAGCTTATCGCGAGGCTAGGTGCGACGATAGCGAGTTAGGTCATAAAATAGTTAGCTGCTCCGCAGGGACGCATTTTGCTCAAGTTGCTATGCTCCGCGCTTTCACCGAGAGACGATTTTTTGTCCGCCCAAACTGACACTTCGCCCTGCAATTTAGCATTCTTCGTAGCCCGGCTGCGCCAGGCTGTTACCGCTGCGTCATTGGCAGCCACCAATCCGGCGCGGCCACTGCTGCCGTGGCTGCAACTGACCTCTTCGCTGACGGCTCGGCTGGCCCAGCAGTTTGGCAGCAAACCGGGCCTAATCGTTCTGGGCGAAGGTTTGGAAGACGGCCAGTCTTGGGAACGCGGCTTGCTGGGCGCCACCAGCCCTGTCTACGCGCGGCACATTGCGTTGACTGTGGACAACGAACCGCTGGTATTGGCTCGAACCGTCACCACCCAGGGTACAGGTATGGACGCATTGACCCAGCTGCGAACTCG
>CAZWQK010000270.1:0-3041 GCA_964635835.1 uncultured Pseudomonadales bacterium | reverse complement strand
CCCTACTAGTGCTCGAAGACGGAAGCGTATTCCACGGTCAATCCATTGGCGCGTCGGGTCATACCATCGGTGAGGTGGTTTTCAATACCGCCATGACCGGTTATCAGGAAATCCTGACCGACCCATCCTATTGTCGCCAAATCGTTACCCTGACCTATCCCCAAATCGGCAACACCGGCGTCACGCCGGAAGACGAGGAGTCGGATCAAGTTTGGGCCGCCGGGTTGGTGATAAGACAGGTCCCCAAGCGTGTTAGCAGCTGGCGCGAGCAAGGCAACCTGCAGGATTACCTGCAACAGCAAAATACCGTGGCAATCGCCGATGTGGACACCCGTCGACTGACCCGCGTGCTGCGAGAAAAAGGCGCTCTGGCAGGCTGCATTTTGGCGGATGATACCGCCGGCACCGCCGCAGGCGAGGCTAAGGCGCTGCAGTTGGCAAAAGAGTTTGCCGGTTTAGCGGGTATGGACCTGGCCCGTGTGGTCAGCGGCGACCAGCGGCCGTGGACGCAAACCTGTTGGACTCGCCAGTCGGGTTATGGCGAGCAGTCGGAACCTAAATTCAACGTGGTTGCCTATGATTTTGGCGTGAAGCGCAACATCCTGCGAATCCTGGCGGAAAAGAGCTGCAAGCTCACCCTGGTGCCGGCGCAGACCCCAGCGGCTGAGGTATTGGCCATGCAGCCCGACGGTATTTTTCTATCAAACGGACCGGGCGACCCTGAACCCTGCGACTACGCCATTGCAGCGATTGGCGAATTCCTGGCCAAGGACATACCCCTGTTTGGCATTTGTTTGGGCCATCAGCTGCTGGCGTTAGCCAGTGGCGGCCGAACCCAGAAGATGACCCATGGGCATCATGGAGCCAACCACCCGGTGCAGGATCTGGAAACCGGCGAAGTAGTAATTACCAGTCAAAACCATGGCTTTGCGGTAGCGGAAGAAGGGCTGCCTGAGCACTTACAGTGCACGCACAAGTCGCTATTTGACGGCACCGTGCAGGGCATTCGGCACCTGCAGCATCCGGCCTTTGGTTTCCAAGGTCACCCTGAAGCCAGCCCGGGGCCCCAAGACTGCGAATATCTATTTGATCAATTTATCGATCTCATGCTCCAGGGAAAGAGGTAGAAAGCTAGATGCCCAAGCGTACTGATATTGAATCGATCCTGATCCTTGGTGCCGGACCGATTGTTATTGGCCAGGCCTGTGAATTTGACTATTCCGGTGCCCAAGCCTGTAAAGCGTTAAAAGACGAGGGTTACCGGGTCATATTGGTGAATTCCAACCCGGCCACCATCATGACAGACCCCACCATGGCCGATGCCACCTATGTGGAGCCGGTGGAATGGCGAACCGTCAGCAAAATCATCGAGCGCGAGCGCCCGGACGCCTTGTTACCTACCATGGGCGGGCAAACGGCCCTGAACTGCGCCTTGGACCTGGTAAGCGAAAGAGTTCTAGAAAAATTCAACGTGCAAATGATTGGCGCTAGCCAAGACGCCATTGACAAGGCTGAAGATCGAGAGCGGTTTGACCGCGCGATGAAGGCCATTGGCTTGGAGACACCGCGTTCAGCCATCGCCCACAGTATGGAAGAAGCCATACAGGTGCAAAGCCAATTGGGTTTTCCCTGCGTCATTCGGCCGTCTTTTACGCTTGGCGGCAGCGGTGGCGGGGTTGCCTACAACAAAGAAGAATTTGAAGAAATCTGCTCTCGTGGCTTGGAATTGTCGCCTACGTCGGAACTGCTCATCGACGAGTCCTTACTCGGTTGGAAAGAGTTCGAAATGGAGGTGGTTCGAGATAAAAAAGACAACTGCATCATTGTCTGTGCCATTGAGAACGTGGACCCAATGGGCGTCCATACCGGTGATTCCATCACCGTTGCCCCGGCGCAAACGCTAACCGATAAGGAATATCAAGTTCTGCGCAACGCCTCGATTGCCGTGTTGCGGGAAATTGGCGTGGAAACCGGCGGCTCCAACGTGCAGTTTGGTATCAACCCTGACGACGGGCGGGTGGTGGTCATTGAAATGAACCCACGGGTATCGCGCTCGTCGGCTCTGGCGTCAAAAGCCACAGGCTTCCCGATCGCCAAGATTGCGGCCAAGTTAGCGGTTGGATACACATTGGACGAGCTTGATAACGACATCACAGGAGGGGTTACACCCGCGTCCTTTGAGCCAAGCATCGACTACGTTGTTACCAAAATCCCGCGCTTTACTTTTGAGAAATTCCCCCATGCGGATGCCCGACTTACCACCCAGATGAAGTCGGTTGGGGAAGTAATGGCCATTGGCTGCACATTTCAGGAGTCCCTGCAAAAAGCCCTTCGTGGCTTGGAAATCGGCATGGTGGGCTTTGACCCGGTGCTGGATCTGGACGACCCGGAGTGGCGCAGCGTGCTCAAGCGAGAGCTGGCTTCGCCAAGCACCCTGCGACTTTGGTATGTGGCTGACGCCTTTCGCGCAGGTTTTAGCCAGGAAGACGTATTCGCGCTGACTAAAATCGATCCGTGGTTTTTAGCGGAGATTGAGGATTTAATTCTGGCAGAAGCCGAACTCGCACAGCGCCGGTGCGCTGATCTTAGCGAGAACCACTGGCGTCAGGCCAAACGTCAGGGTTTTTCCGATGGCCGCTTAGCGCAGCTGTTGAACTGTGACGAAGCTCAGGTACGTGAAACACGTAAAACATTGGGCGTTAAGCCAGTATTCCGGCGTGTCGACACCTGTGCAGCCGAGTTTCCAGCAAATAGCGCCTATATGTACTCCACCTTTGAGGAAGAGTGCGAGGCAAAGCCGACGGATCGACAAAAGATTATGGTGCTCGGCGGCGGTCCAATCCGCGGCCGCCTCGGCGCGCTCGGCCAGCAGGCGCCGGGCGACAAGGTTGTCCGCATCGTGCTCGAGCACCCGCACCAGCACGCGCTCGGCGTGGCTGTCCCGCCCCGCATCGATCAGCGTGTGCCCCAGGATCACCATGCCGCCGTGGAAGTCCGGATGCCGGGCCAGCCCTTCCTCGAGCAGGCCGAGGGCTTCGGTG
>CAZWQK010000269.1:0-3057 GCA_964635835.1 uncultured Pseudomonadales bacterium | reverse complement strand
ACTCCGCATCACGAACCAGGTAACCTGCCTTTTCCAGAAACCGCGAGACGCGCCTATGATCCCCCGCCCTCGGCGAGTATCACACCAACTCAAGACTGAGCTGAAAAACCACGCTATAGTGATTCTATATTTTCTGAAATGAATCACCCCGGAGCTGTTGAAATGAAACCCCTTGAAGGACTGGTTGTACTGGATCTTACCCATGTTTTAGCTGGCCCATACTGCACCTATCAACTCGGACTGCTTGGCGCAGAGATTATCAAAGTCGAAGCCCCAGCGGGCGACATGACACGATCCTGGGGCGGTACGCCAGAGCAGTTGTCTCATAGAATTGGGAGCGGGTTTGTACCTCAAAATGCCGGCAAACGCAGTATTTGTTTGAATCTCAAGACCTCAAAAGCCCAAGCCTGCGCTCAGAAGCTTGCTGCAACGGTCGATATTTTCGTTGAAAACTTTGAGGGCGGGACCATGGCCCAATTCGGCTTAGATTACCCAACGCTTGCCGCGGCTAATCCTGGTCTTATTTATCTATCGATTTCAGCCTTTGGAAGAAACGGACCCCATGCAAATCGACCCGGCTTTGATGATGTTGTCCAGGCAACCTCGGGCTACATGGCCAACAATATTCGCGGCGATGGCCCGATCAGAACCGGGGGTCCCGTGCTGGATTATGCAACCGGCATGCAAGCCGCCTCGGCGGTTTTGGCCGCGCTTTTGCTGAAAGCGCGGACCGGCGAAGGTCAATTTATTGACCTGGCCATGCAAGACGTTGCGATGCTACTGCTCAATCGTAATACCAGTATTGCCGCCTCGACGGGCGCGCCACCGGCACCCGCAGGTAACCGAGAAGCACCGTTACTCGGTCGATATGAGACTCAGGACGGTTACGTCATGCTGGCCGGTTATTTCCCCGATCATTGCCGAGGAATCTGTAAAGCCGTTGGCTTAAACGATTATGCAGCCCTCACAACCAAAGCGTTCATGACCGATATTCTGGCTATCGAGCAGGCGGTTGCGGCCCGGTTGCTGACCAAAACATCGGCGGAATGGGATGTCCTCTTCGCCCAAACCAAAGCCGTCGCGGGCGGGGTTCAAAGTCTTGAGCAGACCTTAGCAAGTGGACAACCAACGGCTCGCGGCCTACTTCAACGGGTCGAAACCAAGGCTGGCCCACAACAGGTCACAACCGCAGGCTATCGCATCAATGACACCGTTTTTGGACCAACCGGTGACGTCCCCTTGCTCGGCCAACACTCAACTGAGGTACTCAAGGATTTCGATTACAGCGACGACGACATTGCCCAATTGATTACCGACGGCGCGGTGATTCAAGCGCCTGGGGCGTAGCGCGCAATGCACAACGATTTCAGTCAACCGCTGCCTTGCCGAACCCTCAAGCCCAGTCGAGGCATAAGATTCTGCAGCCGTTCTGAAGCCGGCACGACCTGGTTTACCTCTGATCAAAAGATGTCCAAATGATGGATATTTTAGGGCGCTCCGCGATCGCGATTGCGGGACTGATCCGGAATCGTGAGTTGTCCGCACTTGACGTTATGGCGCAAACCCTTCGGCAAGCCGAACGCGTTCAGCGCGCCTTGAACCCCTTTGTGACGATCGCTTGGGATCAAGCCATCGAGCAGGCAAAACGCTGCGATCAGCTATTGCTGAAAGGCTCGCCAGCTGATGCCGCCTATCTCTTCGGCGTGCCCTTTACCGCAAAGGATTTATTGAATACCTGTGATTTAAGAACAACCTATGGATCGAGGGCCTTCGAGACATTTCAACCGCAAGCAGATGTCGTTGCGATCGATCGACTCCGCAAGGCCGGCGCTGTGCTGATCGGTAAAACAACCACGCCAGAATTTGCCTCCCAACTCCTCACCGACTCAGAACTCACTGGCATTACCCGCAATCCTTGGGACCCAACCCGCTCGCCAGGCGGCAGTAGTGGTGGCGCTGGCGTGGCAGTGGCGACTGGGGTCGGCGCCTTTGGGATCAGCACCGATGGCGGCGGTTCTGCACGTGTACCAGCTGCCGCCTGCGGCATTCTCGGTTTAAAAGTAACCTTGGGCGCAATTCCACACGAGACCTGGCCCTTTCACTTTGGCAATAATAGTTCAATCTCGATCAACAGCCGGCACGTCGAGGATCTCGTGCTAGGGTTTAATCTCATGAAGGGTGCAAGCACCCTGGACCCTTGGTCCCGCCGTCGGATTGCACCGCTGAGTCAGCCAGATCCATCGCGAGCAAAAGACCCCAAAAAAAGAGCGCTTTTTATTCCAGCGTTAGGCGGCCAAGTAGCTGATCAAAACATCATGGCGGTCGTTCAGCCGTCTCTCAAAGCCCTACAGCAGGCTGGATACGAGATCTCAACCGCTGAAGATGATCCGGTTGCCTTCGATCGTGGCCTGTCGCTGGAACTGATGTCGGCGAATCTCGCCGCGCGCGTTCGAGCAATGCAGCCCGAACAACAAGCCAGCCTCAGCGCACCCCTGAAAGCCTTACTGTCAAACGAGACCTTCAAATCTGATGGGGTGCGCCTTCAGGCTCAGGCGATCGAACGCTCGGCGCTATACGATCGCCTTGAACACACGTTAAACCAGTACAGTCTCATTCTAACGCCGACGCTGAATGCCCAAGCCCCGCTCGCGGATCCTAGCCGCGATCAGCGAGTCTGCATAAATGATGCATGGCTGCCGCTACCCGCTTGGTGGTCACACCTGTCAATTGCGAACCTGACGGGTCATCCTGCACTTTCGGTCCCGTGTGGCTGGGACGCAGACGGGTTGCCCGTTGGCCTACACGCCATCGCGGGGTGGGACCGCGAACAGGACCTAGTGGATCTTGCCGCAAGCGTTGCTTTGCACAATGACTGGACCGGCCATTATCCAAGCATTGCGTCATGAACGGCGGCGGTTAGTAAGAATAAACACTGAGATAGACGGAGAAGCCATCAGTGAAGTGGACTTCAACGCGAATCACCTTCGCTTAGCACTTGCGGTTCTTCATGACGAAGACGCAGGGGACACTCCGTACGAAGACATTATGGAGTTAGCA
>CAZWQK010000268.1:0-3062 GCA_964635835.1 uncultured Pseudomonadales bacterium | reverse complement strand
TGAGACCGTTGCTGCGAACCGCGATGGTGATTTCCTGCTGCACATTGGTAATCCAAACGTGCTTATTGGTCTGTTCATTGGCGGCCTGGTGCCGTTTCTGATTGCCAGCATGACGATGACCTCGGTGGGTGAAGCCGCCATGGAAATGATTCAAGAAATCCGTCGTCAGTTCCGCGAAATCCCTGGCCTCATGGAAGGCTCTGCCGAGCCCGATACCGCCAAGTGTGTTGATATCGCAACGACAGCGGCCCTCAAGAAAATGTTAATGCCTGGCATCATCGCCGTGGCTGTGCCCATCGTTGTTGGATTTGGCTTGGGCGCAGAAGCCCTGGGCGGCACCTTGGGCGGTGCGTTGCTTGGCTGCGTATTGCTGGCTTTGACCATGGCAAATGCTGGCGGCGCTTGGGATAACGCGAAGAAATTTGTTGAGAAGGGCAACCTTGGTGGCAAGGGCTCCGAGGTTCACGCGGCAGCCGTTGTCGGGGATACCGTTGGTGACCCGTTCAAGGACACCTCTGGGCCATCCATGAACATCCTCATCAACGTTATGGCCATTGTTAGTTTGGTGATTGCGCCAGTACTGGCTTAGCACCAAACACTGGTGAATAAAAAGGGGGCTTGATGCCCCCTTTTTTTGTCCGGGATTTGGCGTCCAGCTGCCTTTACCGCCGCGCTTTTTCTGCAAGCTTTTGCTGTCCGCTTTTCTGATTCTGGGACATTTTCTCTTTTTTCCACCGCTGCTTCGCGATGCTGAGGGCTAAGGCTTGGCAGCAGCTACCACTTAGCAGGCAGTTTTTTATCAACCAACTGATTCTTCAGCCGCACGTATTGGGGCACCCCGCCTTTATAGGCAGGGTAATCCTCACCAAGAATCAGCGGCGCCAGGTACCGACGAGCTTTGGCGGTGATGCCAAATCCGTCCTTACTGATGAAGCTCTTTGGCATAAAACGCTCGACGTTGGCTACTCTGGATAACTTCGCCTCGCCGATGCTCCAGCGATAAGGCTGGTCGCTGGTGCGCACAAGCGTCGGCATCACCGCGGTTTTTCCGCTCAGCGCAAATTCTACCGCCGCCTTGCCCAGGGCATAGGCCTGCTCTACATCGGTTGCAGACGCCAAGTGCCGAGCCGAGCGCTGCAAATAATCTGCCACCGCCCAGTGATACTTATAGCCCAGAGCATCCTTGATCAGGTTGGCAACGGTTGGTGCAACGCCACCCAGTTGAGCATGGCCGAAGGCGTCCTTAGCACCACCAGCCTCGCCCAGGAACTTTCCATTGGCGTATTTCACCCCTTCCGAGACGACGATCACGCAAAACCCTTTATCGCGCACGGTGGCCTTCACCTTGGCCAGGAAGGCTTTTTTGTTAAACGCGACCTCCGGCAGCAAAATGATGTGCGGTGCGTCGCCGGGCTGATCCTGGGCTAACGCGCCCGCTGCTGCGATCCACCCCGCGTGCCTGCCCATGACTTCCAGAACAAAGACCTTGGTGGATGTTTCGCACATGGACTCCACGTCGAGAGCGGCCTCTTTTGTTGACGTAGCCACGTATTTGGCCACGGACCCGAATCCCGGGCAGGTATCGGTGAAGGGCAAATCGTTATCTACGGTCTTGGGGATACCAATACTGCGCAGCGGGTACCCCATCTTTTTGCTGAGCCGGGAAATCTTGTTCGCCGTGTCCTGGGAGTCGCCACCACCGTTATAAAAGAAGTACTGAATATTGTGCGCCTTGAACACCTCAATCAGACGGTTGTACTCGCGAGCGTCGTCCTCCAGCGACTTGAGTTTAAAACGACAAGAACCGAATGCCCCACCCGGGGTGCTGCGCAATCCGGCGATATCGCGCTTACTCTCCTTCGTTGTATCGATTAGCTCCTCGTTAAGAGCGCCCAAAATACCGTTACGCCCGACCAGCACTTTGCCAATTTTATCTCTGTGATCCCGGGCGGTTTCAATTACGCCGCAGGCCGACGCATTGATCACTGAGGTCACGCCTCCGGATTGAGCGTAAAACGCATTCGGCTTGGCCATGTTCTTTCCCTCTGGGTGTCGTTTGAACTGAAATCCGGCTCGGAAAATACGCTGAGCCGCGATGCAATTGTCCGTCAACCCACGCTTTTGTGCGACAATTTCCGGCACTCAATCGATGAAGATCTCATGCTTTACCTCTTTTCTATGTTCTGGCGAATCGCTCAACTGAAAAGCGGGCCAGAAAACTTACCCAGCAGCGGTTTTTTACTCATGGTCATCACCACCGCAAATGTGGTGTTAAGCCTTGTGGTGTCCACCAGCATCGGCACCCAGCCTGCGGCTACCGTTGCCACAACCATCCTCACCAGCCTGGCGGCCCAGGCTTTAATCGTCTACGGGTTGCTGGCCCTAGTGGGCAAGCCAGCCCGATTAACCCAAACGCTAACCGCCTATTTTGGCTGCGATTTGCTGCTTAATTTGGTTATCGGCGCCAGCATCGCGCTCATGCGCTTGCTCAGCGTGGACTTTATGACCACCTTGGCCCTCGTGATTTTCTTTTGGAGCATTTTAATTTTCGGTCATATCCTGCGCCGGGCCATGGAAGTGCACCTGGCCATGGCCATAGCCCTGGCATTTTTATTAACGCTGGTCACCGTAGCGCTCGGTCAGCTGGTTGTGGGCCAAACCTAGCGGGGCATAGCCCTGTCGATCACAAGGAGTTTTCCAATGTTAGGGCACCTCTACTTTTTAGGGATTGGCGGCACGCTGATGGGCAGCCTTGCCCTACTTGCCAAAGACATGGGCTTTAGGGTCAGCGGCAGTGACGGCAAAATTTATCCCCCTATGTCCGATCTCTTGGACGCTGCAGAGATCACCATTTACGAGGGCTTCAGCCCGGATCAACTGGATCCCGCACCGGATCGGATCATCGTTGGCAATGCCAACCTGCCGCGCGGCAACGACGCAATCGAACACATATTAAACGCAGGGCTACCCTATACCTCGGGGGCTCAGTGGTTGGGCGATACGGTATTGCGCGACCGATGGGTCATCGCTGTTGCGGGCACTCACGGCAAAACCACGACGGC
>CAZWQK010000267.1:0-3077 GCA_964635835.1 uncultured Pseudomonadales bacterium | reverse complement strand
GTGGAGCGATCCCTGTAGCCCGTTAAAGCGCCCACAACTACCGGATTATTCGGCGCTGGGCGCACAAAGAACACTGGTATTTTGTCCTCAACGCCTCACAATATCGGCCTGTTTAAGCCAATCACTGATGTACTGACATCAATCCAACGCTGCACAGAGACCAACCGATGCCGCACCAACTACAGCTTTGGCTTCCACGCTTTCTCACCGGCACCCAATGGCTGCTAGCCGCTGGCATTGCCTATTCGATAGCCACCACGGCATTGGCCCTGATTGGCGGACCCGCCCCTGCCGTTATCAATGACACCACCCCCAGTGTTCGGCGGCCGGCGACAACGCTGCCCCCTGCGCCCACCATGAACGAGCTAACCCAGCGTTCCCTGTTCGGTCGCGAGCAAGGCGGATCCGCTCAGCGCGCCAATATCGGTGCTCCCGCGGTACCCACCCGGCTTCCGCTGACTCTTGAGGCGGTATTTGTGGGCAGTGATCCTGCCGAATCCGGCGCCATTATTTCTCAACGGGGCAAACCGGGAAAACTCTATAGCACCGGTGACACGGTTCCTGGCAACGCCCGGCTAGAGGCCGTGGAAACCGAGCGGGTGCTTTTGCGTCGCGCAGGTTCCCGGGAAGCCCTGGCATTTAAAGTGGGCTATCAGGTCAAGGCAAAACCCGCGGCCCCAGACCCTGTTATCAACGTCAACAGCGTCGAGCCGCGAGCCAGGCAAAACGACAGCTCAGCCCTTGCGAGTCTGGGCACGGATCTGGCCCAGCGCCCGGAGGAAACCCTGAACAAGCTGGGCATTTCACCCAATGCCAGCGGCGGCTACCGCATTAGCAAGCAATCTAATCCCTATTTGTTGCAGTCTGGGCTCCAGCCTGACGACATTGTGCTGTCCGTGAACGGACGCCCAGTGGGCGACCTGAGCGTTGACCGGCTGGCAATTGCCAATCTGGCGGCGTCTGAAAGCGTACGAGTTGAAATCATGCGCAACGGTCAAACCCTGACGATTACCAGCCGTATTCCTGAATCCTTTAGACAATAATTGAGCTAACCAACCCATGAAATCGCTTTCCCAGACCTACCTGACGCGCAACCTGTTGCGCGTGATCGCGGCAAGCCTGCTTTTTTCTTTTGGCGTGTCCGCAACATCCGTTGGCTTTGCTGCTGACGACGAACAAACCTGGCAAATGGCAACCCGCAACGCCGACATTCAGGAGTTTGTAGCCCAGGTCGCAAAGATCACCGGCAAAACCTTTGTGGTGGATCCAAAACTGAAAGGTCAGGTCAACGTTATCTCTGAGACTCCGTTGGGCAAAGACGGCGTTTACGAACTGTTCCTCAGCGTGCTGCGGCTGCAAAATTATACCGCCGTACCGTCTGGCAGCGTCATTCGCATTCAGCAAAGCGCCACGGGCAAGCAGACTCCGGGCGCCTTGGGCGGCTTGGATAACGCCGCACCGGAAGAACTGGTCACCGAGATAATCTCGGTACAAAACGTTGAGTCTGAGGATCTGCTGAGAATTTTGCGGCCGCTGATCCCTCAATACGGCCACATTGGCAGCGTTAAGCAGCCTAACGTCATCATCCTTTCCGACCATGCCGACAACATTGCGCGCCTGAAGACGATTATCGCGGATATCGACGTCGCCCAAAGTAACGACATTGTTATGGTGCCTTTGCAAGAAGCCTGGGTAGGAAACATCGTCGACATTCTGCAGCGGGTGGCCCCTGAGCAGCTGGGCCCCAGCGCCAAAGGACCACAGAAAATTCAAATCATTGCCAACGAGCGCAATAATTCCCTAGTGCTGCGGGGCCAGACCAGCGCCATCGCTGAGCTGATCCAGATCATCGAAAAATTAGACCGCCCAACCACCACAAACGACGCCACCCAGGTGCTGATGCTCAACCATGCGGATGCAGAGAACGTGGCCAGCATCCTCAGTAACTTAATTCAGCAAAGTGAGCGCAGCTCTGAACGCGGACCCAGCGGCAGCGTCACCATTCAGGCCGACAAAACCCTTAACGCCATCGTACTGCGAGCGGAACCGGCGGAGATGAACGAACTATTGAACATCGTTCAGCGCCTGGATACGCCCCGATCCCAGGTTCTGATTGAAGCTGCCATCGTCGAAATCAGCCTGATCGACAACAAAAACATTGGTGTGGAGGCCGCTGGCTTTGACGCTCGGGGCCAGAGCCTGCCGCTAATTTCCACCAGCGTTGGCGGCAGCTTAAACAGTATTCTTCAGGGGTTAGCAAAGTCCGATGCCACCATCGCGGAAAATGCTCTGGCGGGCATCAGCGGCATTTCTCAGCCCACGGTGGCGGCGGCAAAGGTGGATCTGGATGGGGTATCTTTTGGCGCGGTAATCAGCGCCTTGGCCAGCATGGATAACGCCAACCTACTATCCACGCCCAGCGTGGTTACCCTGAACAATACCGAAGCCAAAATTCTGGTAGGCCAGGAAGTGCCCTTCCGCTCAGGCTCCTTTACCACTACCGGGGACGGCACAAACAACCCTTTTACCACCGTCACCCGCGAAGACGTGGGTATTGAACTGACGGTCACGCCCCACGTCTACGGTGCCGACGAAGTACGCATGGAGGTTGCCCAAAACATTTCCAACGTACTGAGCAATACCGTTGGCAATTCGGCATTCGCGGATGTGGTCACCTCCAAACGAACCATTGAAACCACCGTATTGGCAGCCTCCGGAGAAACCATCGTGCTGGGCGGGCTGATCCAAGACGACACCAACGACGGCGAACGCAAAGTGCCGGTGCTGGGCGACATTCCGCTGGTGGGCAATCTGTTTAAATCCAGAACCAAGCGGCAAACCAAAACCAATTTGGTGGTATTCCTGCGACCCACGGTCATCGACAGCTCCAGTACCGCCAAGGCGCTAACGGAGCTGAAACTCAACGGCATCTGGGAAGCAGACGACGGCAACGGCCCCACTACTCAAGACCTGTTTACCGGCCAGACCCCAGACCGCTAGGTGGCACAAACTCAGCCCGACCTACAACACACCATCCTTCGTAGGTCGGGTTTTAACCCGACGTTTTTCTTGTCGGG
>CAZWQK010000266.1:0-3077 GCA_964635835.1 uncultured Pseudomonadales bacterium | reverse complement strand
ACCGGCGTTAACGGAGTTGCAGTCCGCTGCATAACCACTCTGCCACCCAGCCTTGAGCGGAGCGAAAGTTTATCGGTGTCGGGCTGTAAAAGCCACAGTTGGGTTGGATTTGCAGGTGCCCAGGATGCGCTTGCAAAGAATAAAATAATCAATAGGGGAAATTTTCTTGGCTGAAGAAATCCCGCCGCTTGGCGACAGGGAAGGGTTCTTTGAGCGCTTCAATGAAAATCCATTCCATCGGTATATGGGCTTAACCATAGCCGAAGTGACACCAGATATGGCCCGCTTGCGCCTTACGATGACTGATACAACGCCTACCGGTATTGGGGGTAGCGTTAACGGTGGTGTTCTCGCCACCATGGTCGACATGGCCGCGGTAGCCGCGGTGTTCAGCAAACCTATGGAGGGCAGCTTGCCGGCGGGCACAGCTGACCTGTCGATTACCTACTTGCGGCAGGCCCACGGAGCGTGGCTTGAAGCCGAAGCGAGGGTGATCAAGCGCGGACGGCAGTTAAGTACCGTGGAAGTCAATATTCTCAATGACCAAGGGCGACTTTGTTGCCGGGGGCAAGTGCTTTACGCCATGCGCAGCAGTTCTTCGGTGTCCTAGCGCTGTTGCACAATGCTGCGTTTAAGATTTTTTCGCGCTTTGGGCCAGCGTTCGATCCAAGGCGTTGGCGAAGGCTTGCACATCTTTCTTGTCAAAAGCCGAGGGACCGCCGCTAATCATGCCGGTTGCGCGAAGGGTCTCGGCGCGGTCGCGACGCTGAAGGTGGTCGCGCACATTTTCTTTGGTGTACAGCGTACCCCTCGGGTTTAGCGCTAGGGCACCCTTGTCCACGATCTCTGCTGCCAGCGGTATGTCCGCCGTAATGACTAAATCACCCGCTGAGACTGCTTCAACAATGGCATTGTCGGCAACATCGAATCCCTGAGCCACCTGAAGTGACTTGATAACTCGCGATGGTGGGGTAGCAATGTACTGATTGGCAACTAAGGTCGTGGGGATCTGAAGCCGTTCCGCTGCTTTGAACAAAACTTGTTTGATGGCATTGGGACAAGCGTCGGCGTCTACCCATAAATTCATATTAAACTCCGATCCTGTAGATTCTGAAGCGATACGCCAAGCATAGCTGCAGAATGAATCCACCGTTACAGGATGCACACCGCAAATGTCAGCGCCAAGTTTTCGGGCCTTGCTTAAAGATCTAGCTGTTTTTTTCGGTAGTGTTCTGGCTTTCGTCGGTGGGTTTCTGCTGGTCAGTTATGTAGCGCCTCCCAGCCGCAATCCCTACGGATTTTGGTTGGGCTTCCTCGTATATATGTACGCTTATGCTAAAGCACTGAAATGGGCACTCAACCGCAGACGCCCAAAGGACCCTGTTCGGAACAAAATGGGCGACTGAAGCTTAATCTTTGGGAGAGGAAAGGCGCCTTGGAGGTGAAGTAGCGCAGAGGGGGAGAGGGGATAGCACCGGGCAACACCTCCAAGGCACTGTTACATTGCGCGCGGTTCGGTGAACATGAGGTGTGCTGTCGTTAACTTTAGATTCACGCCGCGCAAACAAATCGCGGCGATTCTGGGAGGTGAGTTTTCGCGAAGCGAGGGCTGAAATAAACCCAGAGTAAAAACAAAGACAGCGCTGAAGGGTCTCGTCGCCGCTTTTACTCACCAAAAGCGTAAGGCTAGCCGTAGGGTCACCAAACCCCACGTACCGTATCGAAGGCTAACTGTGTTTAGGTGAGCGGTTTTTTTTACCTTGCCCCGGTTTCTTGTTGTCTTGCAGCGAACGTTTCTGGGTTGCTCTGGCCTTTTTCAAAGAAGCAGTTCCCTCGGGCTTTCGGGGCGGGTTCGACTTTTTCGCGGTGGCGCTTCTCTTGCCGCCCTTGCGAGCTTGTTGTGGCTCATGAACCTGACCGTGAGCGTCTACCCTGGCGATGTTGAGTTTGCGCCCGCAAACCCATGCCTTTTTTAAATCCGCGAAAATAGGTTTTGGCATACCGATGGGCAGCTCCAAGATAGAAAAGTCATCGCGAATGTCGATGCGTCCGATGTTTTCGGCGTCCAGCCCAGCCTCGTTGGCAATAGCTCCCACGATGTTTCTAGGCTCCACGTTGTGATTGTGACCAACGTCAATGCGAAAAAGCTCCATATCGTTGCTGGCCCGAATCGAGTCCGAGCCCCTTGCCTGGCGACTTCGTGGTTGTACTCGTTTCTTTTTTCCCGAGTTGTTGCCACGCTCGCTGGGGCTATTCTCAGCTTTGCGCTTAGCCTTGCTCTCTGGCTTGATCAGCAGCGAGCGCTGACCCAGCGACAAAGTCGCCAGGGCCGCCGCGATTTCCAGAGGAGGCAAATCCGATTCGTGTTGGTACTGCTCGAGAATCCCACGCATGAAGGCCAGATCGCCCTGGTTGATGGTGTCCGTAATTCGCTGCTTAAAGTCCGCAATGCGTTTGTTGTTGATGGTCTCGGTGCTGGGTAGGGTAAGCGGTTCAATTTTTTTTCGTGTGGCTCGCTCAATTGACCCCAGCATGCGCCGTTCACGAGGCGAGACAAATAAAATAGCGTCCCCTTGGCGGCCGGCTCGACCCGTACGGCCGATGCGGTGAATGTAGGCCTCGGTGTCGTAGGGGATATCGTAGTTAATCACGTGGCTGATTCGATCCACGTCGAGTCCCCTTGCCGCAACGTCGGTGGCAATGAGAATGTCGAGGCCGCCTGCCTTCAATTTGTTAACCATCTGCTCACGCTGTTTTTGTGGCATATCTCCGTTCATGGCAGCGGCAGCATGACCTCTGGCCTCCAGCTTTTCTGCCAGCTCGGTGGTGGCGATTTTGGTGCGCACGAAGATGAGCACACCGTCGAAAGGCTCAACCTCAAGAATGCGCGTCAGAGCGTCCAGTTTGTGCATACCGCCAACGAGCCAGAAACGCTGTCGAATGGTCTCGGCAGTGGCGGTCTTGGCTTTGATCTTCACCTGCTTCGGATCTTGCAGGTGTTTACGCGCAATCTTTTCAATTTCCTTTGGCATGGTGGCCGAAAATAAAAGCATCTGCCGGGTATCGTGGGTTTGTTC
>CAZWQK010000265.1:0-3081 GCA_964635835.1 uncultured Pseudomonadales bacterium | reverse complement strand
ATACCAGCAAGGCCGTGGTAGCACCGGTAACGCTGATTTGCAGCAGTTTCGCCCCGGTCACCGACGCCCGCGCCACGGTAACCCCACAGCTTCAGGATCAAGCCGATACGGTGTTGGTGCTGTTGGACTTGGGCGGCCAGCGGCTGGGCGGCAGTGCCCTTGCCCAAGTGTACTGTCAGTTAGGTAATGACGCGCCGGACGTGGCTGATGCAACGGCGCTGAAAGCCCTGCTGAATCTGGTGCTGGACTGGAAGCGCCAAGGCAAAATTCTTGCCATGCACGACCGCTCAGATGGCGGGCTGCTAGCCACCCTGCTGGAGATGGCTTTTGCCGGTCGCATGGGTCTGGACATTGATCTGCCCGCGGCCGCAGCGGTGCTGCCCACGCTCTTTAACGAGGAGGTGGGGTTGGTGCTGCAAATTGCCGCCGCCGATGTGGCTGCCCTGGAACGGCAGGCCCCAGGCGGCTGCCGTGTGGTGGCGACCCTGCGGTCTGACGAGCAGGTAGCCATTCGTCAGGCCCAGAGCCAGTTATTCTCGGCATCCAGGGCAGACCTGCAGCAGCAGTGGGCCAAGACCAGCTATACCATGCAGCGGCGGCGGGACTCAGCGGCCTGCGCCGATGAAGAATTTGCTGATTTGCGCAAGTCTCGTAAGGAAAACCCCGGTCTTAACGCCAAACTAAGCTTTGATCCAAATGAGGTGCCCAAGGTGCTGAGCGGCGCCAAGCCGACCATTGCCGTGCTGCGAGAGCAGGGAGTGAACGGCCAAATCGAAATGGCGGCTGCTTTTGCTGCAGCGGGATTTGATTGTGTAGACGTCCACATGTCTGACCTGGTCAGCGGCAGGCGATCTCTCGCAGAATTTCCCGCGCTGGTGGCCTGTGGCGGCTTTTCTTACGGGGATGTGCTCGGTGCCGGGGGCGGTTGGGCAAAAAGCATTTTGCAGGATGCGGCTTTGCGTGATCAGTTCGCGGCATTTTTCGCCGCTGACACCTTAGCCTTGGGCATATGCAACGGCTGTCAAATGCTGTCCCAGCTGCACTCACTGATTCCTGAGGCCGATCACTGGCCAGTGTTTGTACGGAACCGCAGCGAGCAGTTTGAGGGCCGAACCGTACTTGTGCAGGTTCAGGACAACGCCAGTCCCTGGCTCGCGGGTATGGCTGGTAGCGTCATGCCGGTGGCGGTAGCCCACGGTGAGGGCCGGCCGGAGTTTCGCGGCATAAATTCGGCAGAGCAGGCCGCGCCCCAAGTAGCCTTGCGCTACGTGGATGCCAACCATGCGGTGGCCCAGCGCTACCCGGACAACCCCAATGGTGCGCCCGGGGGCATTGCTGGGCTCACCGCGGCCCAGGGGCGGGTACTCACCATGATGCCCCACCCGGAGCGGGTTTATCGCAGCATTCAAAATGTTTGGCAGCACCCGGATTGGCAGGAAGACGGCCCCTGGCTGCGCCTGTTCCGCAATGCGCGCAGTTGGCTTTAAGCAGCAAGCCATAGATCTGTGCCCGGCTCTTGGATGACCTCATCTGCCGTGGCGACTTAGCCAGTTGGCTCAACGTCATAGCCTCTAAGTGTGAACAGTCCCGCACAAGTAGCACCCCAGCCCGGAACTGGAATCGATAGCGGTACCCACCCAATCGGGTTTTCGTTTAAATCCCAAGCACGTTGAGGCGGTGCCGCGTAACAGGCTGGCCGCTCAAGCTGGCAAATAAGCCATGGAAGCATAAAGGGGGAGTCGTTATGACGATGCGGGTACTGGTTTTATCGGGCGCGCTCAGCGCCATCACGTTGTTGACGGGCTGCGAGAATAATAGCCGCGGATTTGCCTTGCCACCGGGCAATGTCGAACAAGGCGAGGCCGCCTTTGTCGAGTTGGGTTGCAATGGCTGCCACAGCGTCAAAGACAGCGTAAAGCGGCTGCGCAAGGGGGGGCATCCGCAGATCTACATTCAGCTGGGTGGCGAGAAAACCCGGGTGAAAAGCTACGAAGAGCTGGTTACCTCCATCATCAACCCGTCCCACCGACTGTCTCGGGGCTATGATCCGCGTTACGTCGATGACGACGGGGAATCCAAGATGCCTCGTTACAACGAAGTGATGACAGTCCAGCAACTGTTTGATATCACAACATATTTGTCCAGTAAGTATTCAGTCTGGTCACCAGAATACCGGGTGGTACCGCCGCACTAACCAGGGCATACCGGCAAGCACCGGCGGTGTGCGCGGCTAGCGTCGCTTGAAGGTAAGATTTTCGTAGTGCACAGGAAAAGACTGGTGTTGCCGATCAGCAAAGTAACGCTTCAACGTTGCACTGATCACCGGAAAGGCGAGCTCATCCCAGGGAATGTCTTGCTCGGAGAACAGCTCTACCGCTAACGATTCCGGACCGCTGCTGTAGCTTGGGCCAACGAGGTCGGCCTTGAAGAACATGTAGATCTGCGAAATGTGCGGTAGGCTAAACACCGTGTAAAGGCTCGGCTCTGTTATCCGGGCATTGGCCTCTTCCACGGTCTCTCGAGCCGCACCGGTTTCGGCGGTTTCACCGTTTTCCAAAAATCCTGCTGGCAGCGTCCAGTAGCCCCGACGGGGTTCGATGGCTCGTTTGCACAGCAGCACCTGGTCGCCCCAAATGGGCAGGGTGCCGGCGATAACCTTGGGGTTTGAGTAGTGGATGGTGTCGCAGCTACTGCACACCGCTCGTTCACGGGTGTCGTCCTCCGGCACTTTGTAATCTACGGATGCGCCGCAGGCACTGCAAAAATTCATCCGGGCAGTATACCTAAATGTGACGGTTCTTGGGTTGAGGATGACGCGCCCGGTAATTCCCGCAGTGCTGGAGTAGTGCTAACGAGCAGCCTTGATTACCATGGCGACTCGAAGCAGGGAAACCGACGGGCATCGCTAATCAAAGGTGCCAATAAACGGCAGTCACCTGGCGTGGGCTAAGAATATGCGCTGGGCGCAAGCATTGAGCAAAAAGGGGAAGAGATGTTGTACGAATTGGACGGCGTAGCCGTGCGGGCCGAGGGGGAATATTGGGTAGCGGACTCAGCGGTGGTGGTGGGCAATGTGCTGCT
>CAZWQK010000264.1:0-3094 GCA_964635835.1 uncultured Pseudomonadales bacterium | reverse complement strand
AAGGTCAAGACGTCATCGCTTTGCGCCATCCGCACGGTGATCCCCGTTTGCAGGCGATCTAAATCGAACGCGTGCATGGGCTGACCCAATTCAATGAGCACATAGTTAGTCACGTCCACCACCGGATCAATACTGCGCAAACCGCAGCGCCGCAATCGTTCGCTAAGCCAGTTCGGTGACGGACGGTTTAAGTCAACGCCTCGAATCACACGGCCAAGGTATCTGGGACATTGGGCCGTGGCCTCCAAGGTAACCGGGAAGGTGTCTTCGATCTGCGGGGCAACCGGTGAAATTTCTGGATAGGACACTTCGAGGTTGTTCAGAACGCCCACTTCACGAGCTAAACCCTTCAACGACAGGCAGTCGCCCCGGTTGGGCGTTAAATCTACATCCACGGTGATGTCGTCTAATGGCAGGTCGGCGCCGGCAATCTCGGCCAAATCACTGCCGACCTCATAGGTCAATTCCATTATGCCGCCGTCATCCTCACCAAGA
Organism: uncultured Pseudomonadales bacterium; assembly: GCA_964635835.1. Lineage (GTDB taxonomy): Bacteria > Pseudomonadota > Gammaproteobacteria > Pseudomonadales > Azotimanducaceae > UBA4421. The sequence continues at coordinate 2,599 of CAZWQK010000264.1, read as the reverse complement.
CCCAGCTCTTGGGCGCTGCACAGCATGCCAAATGATTCGACGCCGCGAAGCTTGGCTTTTTTAATTTTAACGTTGCCCGGCAGCACTGCGCCGACTTGAGCGAAGGCGGTTTTCAATCCCACCCGGGCGTTCGGCGCACCGCAGACTACCTGAACAGACTCTGCGCCGGTGCTGACTTGGCAGACCCGAAGTTTGTCCGCATCCGGATGTTGTGCCGCTTCGGTGATTTCTCCTACGACAACCCCGCTAAAACTCTGGGCGGCGGGTTCCGTACCGTCCACCTCAAGACCGGCCATGGTCATTTGGAACAACAAGTCATCACTGCTCAGGGTCGGATTCACCCACTGACGGAGCCATGCTTCACTGAATTTCATCGTCTGGTCCTGATGTTCGGTTAGTTAAACTGACGCAAAAAGCGCAAATCATTCTCGAAAAACAGCCGTAGGTCATCGACTTCATAAAGCAGCATGGCCAGGCGATCCACACCAAACCCGAAGGCAAATGCCGAATACACGTCGGTATCAATTTGCGACATTTGCAGCACGTTGGGATGCACCATGCCGCAGCCCATCACCTCTAGCCACCCGGTGTGGCTGCAGACGCGACAGCCTTCACCCAGACAATGCACACACTGCACGTCGACCTCGGCGGATGGTTCCGTAAACGGGAAATAGGAGGGGCGGAACCGCACCTGCAGCTCTTTTTCAAAAAACCGCTGGAGGAAATCAATCACGGTGCCTTTCAAATCCGCAAAGCTGATCCCCTCATCCACCACCAAGCCCTCCACCTGATGAAACATGGGGCTGTGAGTCAAATCCGAGTCTCTGCGATACACCCGCCCCGGACAGATTACCCGTATCGGCGGCGGCTGCCGTTCCATGGTGTGCACCTGACTGGGAGAGGTATGCGTGCGAAGCAAGGTGCCATCACCAAAATAGAAAGTATCGTGCATGGCTCTGGCCGGATGGTGGGCCGGAATGTTCAACGCCTCGAAGTTGTAATAGTCGTTTTCGATCTCCGGGCCACTCACCACTTCGTAGGCTGCACCGGTGAAGATTGACTCGATTCGATACATGGCCTGAGTTACCGGATGCAGGCCACCGCCACTTTGCCGTCGCCCGGGCAAGGTCACATCTACGGTTTCTGCAGCCAACGCCGCATCCATGGCAGCCGTTTCTAAATCCGCCTTGCGCTCCGCTAAATGCTCTTGCAGCGCAGCCTTGGCTTCATTAATTTTTGCGCCAGCCTCAGGCCGCTGCGCCGGCTCAAGCTTGCCCAGTCCTTTCAGCAACTCGGTAAGGGCACCTTTCTTGCCAAGGAAGCCAACGCGCACATCCTCCAGGTCGCGCAGGGTCGACGCTGCATCCGCCGCCTTCACTCCTTGATTCAATATACTTTCAATATCCATTTTTATTCCCGGCGTTGGCGTTCTGCGACACTTGTCCTCTCACCCGCAGAGCGGGCAGAAAAAAAGGGAAGAACACCGGTTCTTCCCTTTCGATCCAGCGCATACGCCTTCAGGAAGAACACTCTATTTAGGTCTCCTGAAGGCAGTGTTTCTGTCGTTGACGTTGCTCCGGGTCCGCGCTGACGCCCTGAGCCGTATCTTCCCTTGCTTAGGCGGCTTTAGCAGCCACGGCGCTCACCCGCTGGGCCAGCGCTGCAAAAGTGTCTTTTTCGTGCATGGCGATATCCGCCAGCACTTTACGGTCAACCTCTATCCCTGCCTCCTTGAGACCGGCGATAAAGCGGCTGTAAGACAAACCGTGTTCACGGGCTGCGGCGTTGATCCGCACAATCCACAGGCGGCGGAACTGACGCTTGCGCTGTCGTCGATCTCGGTAGGCATATTGCCCGGCCTTGATAACGGCCTGTTTAGCCACTTTGAATGTACGACTGCGGGCACCGTAATAGCCTTTGGCAGCCTTTAAGATTTTCTTTCTGCGTGCTCGAGAAGCTACGCCGCGTTTGATTCTGGGCATAGTTCCTCCTATCGAGCCTTGGTGGGTAGCATACGAACCAACGCTGGCACGTCCGCCGCCGCTACGCCTTCCATACCACGCAACTGACGCTTTCGCTTAGGGGCTTTTTTGGTAAGGATATGGTTCTTATTCGTTTGCTTGTGTTTGAAACCGGTGCTGGTGCGACGAAATCGCTTCGCTGCGCCCCGGTGAGTCTTCATTTTTGGCACTTGCCTTCTCCACGCGATTCATATTTGCCTTCAAAATTGGCGGTTACGTCAATCGAGGCGATTAAAAAACCGAGCTTTCGCTCCTGTTTTTGCGGGCGTTCTGCAAGCAGAAACGTTTTGTCTGTGTCAGAGCCACGTCTCTGACAGCAGCGCCCTGCGCTTGTGTAGCGCGCCTTTCAGCAACGCTCTAAGAGGCTTCTTTTGGAGCCTGCGCTTTCCTGTTTTTTCGGGGGGCCAACACCATAATGACTTGCCGACCTTCAAACTTAGGTTCTGATTCCACAGAGCCCAGCTCATCCAGGTCTTCCGAGATTCGCTTCATCAGGTTCATACCGATTTCCGGATGCACCACTTCACGACCACGGAAACGCAAAGACACTTTCGCCTTGTCCCCTTCTTCGAGAAAAC
>CAZWQK010000263.1:0-3138 GCA_964635835.1 uncultured Pseudomonadales bacterium | reverse complement strand
CGCTCTTTCTCCAGCAGGCTGCGGGGATTGAGGCGGGATAAGGAACTCTCTCTGCGGAAACTGGGCCGCGAAATCGGCGTGACGGCAAATGCCGTGCTGCGTTGGGAAAAAGACGAAGTCACGCCTACCCGAGGTAAAATGTTGGAACTGGCGCGTTTTTTTGATGTGGAGCCTGCGTGGTTGGCCTGGGGCATAGGATCTCGCCGAGCCAGGCTAAAACCGGATGACCTCCTGCCGCAACTTGCCCAGTGCGATGAAACTCAACTGACCGCAATCAGCGCCCTGCTAGAAGCGTTCGACAATGGATCGGAGAAGTGGGTCTAAAGCTAAGACCTAAACCTGAGACCTAAACGGCGACCAATTTCGAGCAAAGTGTCTGCTCTTCCTATCCGATTGTTTTAACCCAACGCTTGTTGTTCACTGCCAGTTGTCGGTGCGCTGGGGGTGGCAATGGTGCTGCCAGTTTTTGCTACCCCTATACGAGGGCAAGTTTTATCGGGTCAGCCAGGCCATCTCGGAAGTTCAGGGGCACCAGCGCCCCCACGTGCCCCTGTGGTTTGGCGGGGTGTTGGATGCGGCAATTCCCGCGGGCGCAAAGCACTGCGATACCTATGCGTTATTTGGCGAGCCGGGTGCCCAAGTTCAGGAATCGATAGATCGCATCAATATTGAAGTCGCTTATTTTCAGCGCCAGCCTGCTTATAACCTTTCCTTTCGACCGATTATAGGGGCCATTGAAGAGGCAGCCTGGCGTAAAGCCAAAGACATTTTGGCTGGAGTTGAAGCAGGTTCTTCGGCTAAGTCCTCAAAGCAGCCTGAGGCGGAGACCGCCCGGCGTTTGATGAGCCTGATTGAGGGCGGCGATGTGCAAGATGAGCGACTGTGGGTGCCCATCGCGGCGGCGGCTCAGGGCAGCGGGAACTCAACGGCCCTAGTGGGGACAGCCGAGCAAGTGGCCGAGGCCATTGCGAAATATTACGACATGGGCGTCCGCGGGGTGTTGATTCGAGGTTTTGACCCCTTTAACGACGCCATTGAGTATGGCAACGAACTGATTCCGCAAATCCGCGAAAAAGTCGCCGCGCGAGACGCCCAAGGCTATTCGACCCAAGAAAGCTGGCACCTTGGCGGGCCCTGGCTGGAGTTGCCTAAAAGGCTCTGCCTTCCAACGGGCCGATGATGGCCCAGTCCACTAATGCCGACGCTACTGCCAGGGCCACGCAGACCAGAAAGATCACGCCAAGCAACCGCCAGATGTGAAATTTTTCCTCTTCTTCTGGGGTAGGTGGCTGTTCGTCTGGAAGCATGGTCGTTTCCTTAAGTTCGGTATCGGTAGTTCGAGCGGGCGAGGCGAGCAACTTTCAGAAAGGCTCCACCCCTCGGGATTAAGCTTCGGAGATGTCGGCCATCCCTGCAACCGTTTCCTGCTTCAGTCCAGCTTGGGCCGCAGCGTTTATTATCGACTGCCAACTGTTGGGGTTGATCGCTACGCCTTGGGCCATTCGCTTGGCTAGAGCTTCTTTTTCTGGGTCGCCGGGCAGCCTTACTCGGTCAACTCCGGAGGCTGGCGTGCTGGCGTAAATGTACTCAGCCATGGCGGATACTTCCTGATCAAAGGCGTCCAAATCGCCGACGGCTTGCGGGTCGATCAAGATCGACAGCATGTTGTTCAACGTTGCGCCAAGTCGAGGGTGCTTTGGCTGCATGGTAAACAGGCCTCCCAGTGCGCCTCCCAGCATTTCGCAAATCACCATCAAGCCGTAGCCTTTGTGGGCACCGAAAGGCTGCATCGCGCCGGTGGGGTTTTTACCAAAAATCACGCCGGGGTCGGTGGTTTCAACGCCACTTTCGTCCACCAAAGACTGAGGTGGCACAGGCACGCCCTTCATCTGCGCAACTCGAACTTTGCCGGCAGCCACCGTGGCGGTTGCCATGTCGAGGACGATGTGTTCGCCGTTTTTACGCGGCACAGCGCAGCAGTAGGGATTAGTAATGAATCGCCGGTCGCGGCCGCCAAAAGCCACCACCATAGGGTCATGGCCGACCACGTTAACGTAATGCATAGACACGAGACCCTCGGCTGCACAGTATTCTGCGAACGCGCCGATGCGGCCCAGGTGCGCAGCGTTACCCAGAGCCACGCAGGCAATGCCGTAGTCCTTGGCTTTGGCGATGCCAAGGTCCATGGCTTGAAAGCCAACAACCCGCCCAAGGCCAGTGCCGCCATTGACGGAGACAATAGCGCCATTGTCCCTTTCCACAGTGATGCTGGCGTTTGGATCCACCTGTTTGTCCAACATGCCTTTAACGTAGGAGGGCACCATGCCCACACCGTGTGAGTCGTGTCCCTTTAAGTTGGCTTCGACAAGGTGGGCTGCCACGGCATTGGCGTGATCAGTTGGTGCGCCAGCGGCCTGCAAAATCGTGCTGGTAACGCGGGTGAGGGATCCATGTTCAATCAACATTGGTGTAGTCCTTGGGTCTGGTGAACAAGTCGGCGAGCCGGTAAAGCCTACCCACCAGGGCTTGCGGATTCGAGGGTGCAGGAGCGCTACCGGGCGAGACCAGATAAATGTATATGGCTGGGACTAGGCTAACAGCCTAGGCTTTTTGGCAGCGCCTCAGATAAGTCGCCAACACCGCCAGGCGCCAGAGCGATGGGCATAAAGGCAAATACCGTGGTTGCTGTCGATGCCCCTGGTGGTACCCCAGAGGTGGTGTACAGATTGATTAATGGCGTCAGCAATAGCCGCACCGGACTTTCGCTTAAGTTTGTAGTCTTCCACCACAACGATGGCGTTATCAATCAGCAAACCTAACGAAATGATAAGGCCAGTCACAATCATCCAGATCAGCACCAGCAGCACCAAAATCAGCGCAAAGATAAGGTTAGTGCCCAAGGACACCATGCGGTCGCCGGTATAGGTGTTTTGCCGGTAGACGATATCAACGGCGATGCCATCGGGCAGTTCAGCCTGGAGTTTGGCTACCGCGGCTTCGGCGTTTCAAGTCCAAGGCTCAATTTGCAGCCCCGGCTGCATCTTGGCAAAGATCCTGTATCAGGGCATCGTTGCAGATTAAATGCGTCAGACCACAGGGTTGGGCTTCAGCTCGACAAGAAAAACGTCGGGTTAAAAC
>CAZWQK010000262.1:0-3148 GCA_964635835.1 uncultured Pseudomonadales bacterium | reverse complement strand
TATGACGACAATACCTGTGGTCTTTAGCAAAGGCAGAGACCTCGTAACGCTGGTACCCAGCTTGAGCAAGCCGCTCGAGGCCAGCTTGTTCAATATCCTGAAGGATTCCGTCTTTGGGTAAGATTGGCGGTCGCCGGGCGAACTCGGTTTTTGCCTCAATGGTCAGCTGATACCAGGAAATATGTTCCGCCTGCAGAGCTATGGCCTGCTCAAGATCTGCCAGTGCTGCTTCAACGGTTTGACCGGGCAGTCCCCACATCAGATCAACGTTGATATTGGAAAAACCGGCTTCCCGGGCCCGGGCGAAGGCACGAAGAGTTTCGTCGCTGTGATGAATGCGCCCCAGCCGCTGCAGCTGAGTGTCGGCAAAACTTTGGGCGCCAAGACTTAATCGATTGACCCCCGCGTCTATAAAGGCTTGGAAGCTGTGGTGTTCCACGGTGCCCGGATTAACTTCCAGAGTTACTTCAGCACCTTGATGTGGGGTCTGGTTTAACAGGCGCTTGATATGCCGTGGCTCGAACAAGCTGGGCGTGCCGCCGCCAAAAAACACGGAGGTAAAGTTCCGGGTTTTCGTGTTGGACAATCGCGTCGCCCCAAAAGCCGAAAACTGGGCGTGCCAATCCTGCAGCAAGGCGCTCAGGTAATCTGTCTGGCTGGTGTCGGCTTTTAATGGGTGGGAGTTAAAGTCACAGTAGGGGCACTTTTTTACGCACCACGGGAAATGGACATACAAACCCAGCACATGCTCCAGGTCGTCTGGATTCAGCATCAGCTGCTTAAGGTCTGAGCCCGCAGCGTGCCCAGCAGCGCTGCACAGGCCTGGCCACGATGGCTGATCCGGTTTTTAGTTTCCTTGGACAGTTCCGCTGCGGTTTTCTGCTGTTCCGGAATCCAAAACAGCGGGTCGTAACCAAACCCGCCTTTGCCCCTTGGCTGGTGCAGGATTTCACCCGGCCACTGTCCGCTGGCGATAAGCGGTGTTGGATCGTCGGCGTGTTGCAGAAACACCATGCAGCAATAGAAATAGGCGCTGCGGTCCGCTTGGTTCGCCAGAGCCCCTAGCAGCTTTTGATTATTCTGCTCATCGCTGGCGTCCTGTCCTGCGTAGCGGGCGCTGTAAATACCAGGGGCGCCGTCTAGCGCTGTGACCACAAGGCCGCTGTCGTCGGCAATACAAGGTAACCCTGTTGCGCGGGCTACCGCCCGCGCCTTGATAAGCGCATTTTCAACGAAGGTTGCGCCATCTTCTTCCGGGCTTGGAATGTCGGTTTCGGCTTGATTCATCAGGTTCACGCCCAGGGTTTCAAGCATTGGCCGCAGCTCGTCGACTTTGCCCTGGTTGCGGGTGGCAAGCACGAGATCCATCAGTCTGCCCAGTACAGTTTTTGATTGAAACGCAGGTTAGTGCGAATGCCGTCCGGGGTTTGGGCGTTAACATTGATGCGATGAACTTCCTCGTCGGCGTGTCGGATGGTGGTTAAATAGTAAACCGCGTCGCCGTCAACCACTTCGGTAAAGCTCAGATCCTGACGCTGGCCCAGCAGGTTCTGGGTATCACCCTCTAGCGTCACACGAACACCTTTGCCGTCCTCGTCGATGACGGAGATATTGCACAGCGCCCGATCCTTACCCCGTTGGATATCGTAGCGTTGGGCCACATCCGGATTGAGCGTGGTGGTGGGAATAACGATGTAGTGGAGCTCATAGTCGCCAAAGCGCTGCAGCTGCTGAGCTTGGACTGTCGGTATGGCCAGGGTCGATGCCAGGCCCAAAATCGCTGCGACGCCTGCAAGCAGTTTGTTTATTGGATGAATCATGTGGGTCTCCCGAGCCGGTAAAATGCGTGGCTGCCGAACAGGTTCGGCGCCAATTGAATCGACCAGTGCTCGGCATAGCGAGTGTTCACTACCTGGCGCTGAATGATGCGAAAGCTTTCCTCACGACACAGGCCCTCGAAGTCCTGAGTCGTACACAGATGAATATTTGGGGTATTAAACCAATCGTGGGGAAGATGTTTGGACACCGGCATATGCCCGCCTAGCCCAAGCTGCAGTCGGCATCGCCAATGACCAAAGTTAGGGAAGGTCACCACGCATTCCTCACCGATACGCAGCATTTCTCGCAGCAAGCCGCGGGGGTCTCGGACGGCTTGGAGAGCATCGGTCATCACCACCATGTCGAAGTTGTCATCGGCAAAATTGCCCAGCCCGGCATCCAGATCTTGCTCGATCACGTTGACGCCTTTATCCAAACACACCTGAATATTGGCCGGATCTTTGTCGAGCCCGTATCCGTTGACGTCTTTGCTGGCCTGTAAATTGGCCAGTAAATCGCCTGTTCCGCAGCCCAGATCCAGTACCCGGGCGTTGGCATTGATGAGTTCGCTGATCAGCGCCAGGTCGCCGCGCAGACTCATGCGGAATCTCCCTGGCGGTATTGCAGGTGCTCGGCAAGCGTGCGGTTCAAGAAAGTGCCCAAGGCCTGCACGTAGCGCTGGATGGGAAGTAAAAAAGAATCGTGGCCGTGTTCAGATTCGATGACGGCGCTGGCGACATTTTTCTTCGCTCTCACCAGGGCATCGACAATTTCCTGAGAGCGCTCTGCGGAAAACCGCCAGTCCGAGCTGAAGGACAGCACCAGAAACTTGCAGCTGGCGCGATTCAAAGCCTCAACCAAATTACCGTCTGTTTCTCTTGCGGGGTCGAAATGGTCCAGGGCCTTGGTCATTAATAAGTAAGTGTTCGCATCAAAATATTGGGTAAACGCCCGGCCTTGATAGTTCAAATAACTCTCTACCTGAAACTCAACGTCTGCTCCCGTCGCAAAATCGCCAGATTTAATGTCCCGGCCAAACTTGGCGCCCATGCCGTCGTCGGACAAATAGGTGACGTGGCCGATCATCCGCGCCAGACCGAGTCCGCGTTCGGGATTGCTTTGCACCTCGGCGTAGCGACCGCCGTTAAAATCCTGGTCGCTGGTAATAGCTTGGCGCGCAATTTCGTTGAAAGCGATATTCTGCGCCGAGAGTTTTGCTGCGCAAGCGATGGCGACACAGGCGTTTACCCGCTCAGGGTAGTCCATGGCCCATTGCAGAGCCTGCATGCCCCCCAAGCTTCCCCCCACAACGGCAACAAAGGTTTCGATG
>CAZWQK010000261.1:0-3150 GCA_964635835.1 uncultured Pseudomonadales bacterium | reverse complement strand
TTCCTTGGCTGTGTCGAAAAGGTCGCCATCATAACCGCGTGGCAATTCCAGCCCCAAATGTTCAAACGCCACCGGCATAAGCACGCGGCCTCGCGGCGTGCGATTGACAAACCCAAGCTGGATCAAAAACGGCTCGATCTCGTTTTCCAGCGCTTCGATGACCTGTTGGTAGTCCGCCTGGGTTTCCAGCGGCGCCTCCTCAAAATCTTTCATTTGCTGGATGTTTTGCCGGGTGGGATCTTTGACGCTTTGGGTCTCTTGGGGGATCACCGTGGGCGCCGCTTCGGAGAGCGTGAACGTGCTGTCGATGATGGTTTCGGCCATGGGAATCGTGACCTTGGGTACCACGCGGTCAATGCCGAAAGCCAGTTTGACGGATCCGGCTACCTGCTCGAACTTGGGTACGTTGACGCTGGCAAAGGACAGGATGAGCACGAAAAAAGCCATCAGCAGGGTCGCCATATCGGCAAAGGTGGCCATCCAGGCCGGGGCACCAACCTCACAGGCCGGACACTCTTTTTCTTTTTCCTTGGGTGGTGGCGGGTCAGCCGGCGGCTCGTTCTCGCCGAGATTCTCATCGACTTGGCCGGGGTCTAACGGGGCGTCGTTATTGGTGTCTTGGACTTCGGCCATGACGTCACTGCCGCTACAGGCCTTCTAACGCCGCACGGTCTCCTGGCGCAAGGCGGGTTGCCAGGAGGTCCGATAAAGAGCGCGGATTCATGCCGCTTTGAATGCCCATGATGCCCTCAACAATCAGTTCACAGTTTTCGGTCTCGTCCTGAGAGTAGCCCTCTAATTTTTCCGCGATAGGTTTGGCCAGGACGTTAGCGAAGAACGCCCCATACAGAGTGGTCAGCAAAGCAATGGCCATAGCCGGCCCAATAGCTTTGGGATCACTCATGTTCTGGAGCATACCGACTAAGCCCACCAGCGTGCCGATCATACCCATAGCCGGTGCGATGTCTGCCCAGGAGCGCCACATCATGGCGGCGTTAGCGTGACGGCTTTTCATCAGGGTCAGCTCGTTCTCGAGGCTAGAGGCGATGATTTCCGGTGGCGTGCTGTCTACTAACAGGCCAATGCCTTTGGCCAAGTATTGATTTTTGATGTCTTGGCCTTCCAGGGCGATCAACCCGTCTTTGCGCGCAATGTTGGCCATCTCGATGATCTGTTCGATGAGTTCCGCAGGTTTGTCCACGCCGACAAAAATGGTCTTCATGATGACCTTGGACCACATGGCGATGAAGTCGCCCAAGCGCGAGCGCATCAGCAGCACCAAAATCGAGCCGCCCAGTACGATAGCGATGGAGGTGACGTCGATGAATGCGTTGATGCCAGCAGCATTGTCCATAGACCAGATGATCAGGCCTACTGAGGCGACGAGGCCTACAACAGTTGCGATATCCATGCGATCTCCATTGGAACGTTAGCGCCCGGCGGATTCTCCGCCATAAATTACATGTAAACAATCGGTTGATAGTGCATATACTTTAAAACAACGATCCTCGCTGTGAATAGCTCAAGGAAAAGCGATATGACATATGCACCGCCGGGTGGCAAAGGACCGGTGAATAAAGGGATTGTGCTGCTCGCGCGAGGACTCGGGCTTGCCCTAGTTGCTGTGGCGCTTGGGGGCTGCGATTTCTCCCGGGTGGAGGTGTCTTGTTTGGACCACATCCCGAGCGGCGATACCGGTCGGTTTATTGATCAAGGCAACGGCATCGTGCTGGATCCGCAAACGCAACTTCAGTGGTATCGGTGCGCGGTAGGTCAACGCTTCACCGAGCGGGGCTGCGCCGGCTCGCCCTTGCTGATGACCTGGGCGGAAATTGATGGCTACTTGAGCGAGGTCAGCGAGAAAGCGGGCGAACAGTGGCGCTTGCCCAAGGCCAGCGAGTTTATGGCCCTTGGCGAAACACGCTGTATTAACCCGGCCTTGAACCCCAACGTTTTCCCCAATGTTGCTATTGATAATCACTGGGTCGTGGGCGAGGGCATAAAAGCCGGCGAGCCTTGCGGCGTGTATACCTATAAAGGCACGCGCTCCTGCCGACTATTCAGCGAAAATTACCGGCCCTTTTTTATGGTAAAGGCTCCTTAGGTTAAGAAGCGCAGCCGCCCTGTTAGGTTACGGTTTGCCAAGCTTCCCTAAGTTCGGACATAGCTTCGTAGAGCTTGCCAATGCTCTCGCCGTCGCGATCACCCTTGGCCTTGAATAGGCTTGCGGCAATCGATGTATAGGTGTCGTAAAGGCTCTTAGCCACCTCGCCCCCTTGCTCCATGTCCAGCACGCCTCGCAGGGCGATAACGATTTGCAGAGCGTGGGTCGTGGCCTTATCAAAGGCCTCTGTTTCTTCGTGGGCGAGATTTTCGTTTGCCTGCCGGAGGAGGACGCAGGCTTTATCAAAAAGCATGGTTACCAACTGAGCAGGGCTCTGGGATTCGGTCTTAGTTTCAACATCAATGTTGCTGTAAGCAGCCAGTGCGGATTTTCGATACATCTTTTTTTTATCCAAGAGAGTCTCGCGCTGACGGGATGTCCGCACGTTTTACCTACTTAATAAATCGGATACAAGTGGCGCAGCTTTAGGGGTTTGTGCAGGTACACCACTTGTACCCGGTTTAATCGATTCCTCAAGATGATCGATCCCGGCTATGTGCTTTGATCGATGAAGGTACCGAGCATCCTGGTCAGATTGCGCATAAAGGACAGCAGTTCTTCGGCGGGCATCTGACGAATGATGTCTCCAGTATTGGCGTCAACTACCTTGACCACCTGGGCGCCACTTGACTCGTCGGTCACAAACTCAACTGCACGACTGCGCAAATCCATCATTACCTGTATCTGCTCAATAGACCGGTTGAGTTCCTGTTGCGTGGTGCTGGCCCTGGTGGCTTGCTCAGCTGGCAGTACCCGCTGGGCTTGAATGTTTTGCACTTGTTGCTCGTCTACCGCAGGTTTGGGTAAAACGCTGCTCATGGCTGGGTTGGGTATTGAGCCAGAAGTAATAGACTCTACTGACATTTCGTTTCTCCTCGGGCGTACCTTTGCCCTGTCTCGATCGCGCTTTTGGGCAGCTTAGAGCTCCCAGGGGCGCGGTTATATTTGCCACGGGTTTGGCCCTGGCGGTCATCATGGGGCTTGTC
>CAZWQK010000260.1:0-3154 GCA_964635835.1 uncultured Pseudomonadales bacterium | reverse complement strand
CAAATCCCCGGGTTGAACCAAGCGGCTGTCTACACAAACTCCGGTGATGGCTTGGAGGTGATATCCCGCAGGCGCCAGCTTGTCCCCAAGGAACGGCCCTTGGAATAACGCGCTTAATTCCTTTGCGGCCCACTGCATCGTATTTGTTGAACCCGTCGCTGTCATTCCCCATGTTAGCCTGATTTCATCGCGGAATCGCGCAGCCGCAATAGTGAGAGCAAGGCCTCACCGGTAATCAGAACCGCGACAAGGCCTAAGTTTTAACTTTTTTCAATAAACTTTGAGCGTTCGGTTGGATTGTCAGTGCGTTTGGCTACTGGGTGGCGGTAAGCTGTCTCATTCAATTGCTAGAGGATTGAATCATGTCAGAAAACGCGCCCAAACAGGGCTTCTTCGCAAAATGGGGCCAACGCATTACCTCGTTTCGAAACTTTGTTGTAAACGCGGGCTTTTTACTGCTCCTCGTCGTGGTCTTGAGCTCGGTTTTTTCAAGCCCGGAGCGCCCTGAGATATCCGATAACAGCGCCCTGTTCATTGCTCCAAGCGGCGTATTGGTTGAGAAAGTTGTGTCCCCTACGGACTGGAAAGACCTTCTCTTGCGCTCGGCAGATGAAGGTTTAATCGACATTGGGGAGCTAATCGACAGCATCAATATGGCCGCTGAGGATCCACGAGTCCAACTCATTGTGATGAACTTTGACCAAGTGGCAGGTATGTCCTCGGCGCAAGCTGTACGTATCGGCAACGCGCTGCTTAGATTTCGAGCACAAGGTAAGGAGGTTCTTGCTTACAGCGAATACAGCAACCAGTTTCAATATCTGGCCAGCAGCTACGCAAACGAAATCTTTCTGCACCCCATGGGGGCGGTTTTGCTGGCGGGATTGGGCGGTGATCGGCTGTACTTCGCTGACATGCTGGAAAAACTGAAAGTGGAAATGCACGTTTTTCGGGTTGGCGAATACAAATCTGCTACTGAGCCCTTCTCTCGCAACGACATGTCAGAGCTGGCCCGTCAGGACAGTCAACGCTTGATGGACAATTTGTGGCAGACCATCACAACGACCCTAGCCACCAACAGGCAAATACCTCAGGAGCAGATTCTGGGTTTTGCCAATCAATATGACCGCGCTTTGGCAGCTACCGGCGGTGACGGGGCGCAAGCGTCTTTGGATAGCAGCTTAGTGGATGGGCTCATGATTCCATCAGTTTTCCGCGAGTACGTGGCCGAGCGAGTGGGCTGGCAAAACGATCAGCTAAACGGTATCGACTACCGTTCCTATCTAGTGATGCAGCAGCCCTTTCCCGATACAAGTGGCGAGCCTGGAGAGTCCATAATTGGCGTGCTTACTGCTCAAGGCCCCATTGTTGAGTCGGGTGTTCCCAGCAGCGACGCCACCGTTGCCGATGAACTGGTGGAGCAAATCCGTACGGCCCGAGACGATACCAGCATCAAAGCCTTAGTCCTGAGAGTAGACTCCCCCGGCGGCAGCGCTTTTGCCTCGGAACGGATTCGTGAAGAGCTTGAGGCGTTTCAGGTTACGGGGCGGCCCGTTGTCGCCTCCCTCGGTTCTGTGGCAGCCTCCGGTGGCTATTGGATTTCCGCCACTGCTGACGCAATTTTTGCTGAGCCCACCACCATCACTGGGTCTATTGGTATTTTTGGCCTGGTGCCGAACTTCACCGAAACGCTCGGTGCGATTGGGGTCACCGCCGATGGCGTGGCCAGCGCACCGTTGACCAAGGGGTTTAGCGTGGTAAGTGAGCTCAGTCCTCAAGCTCAAAATATTCTGCAGCTATCCGTAGAACACGGTTATGAGGGGTTCTTGGACCTGGTTGCTCGGGGCCGGCAAATGCCACGGGCTGAGGTTGCAAGCATTGCCCAAGGTCGCATGTGGAGCGGCATTGCAGCTCAAGAGATCGGGTTGGCCGATGAAGTTGGCAGTCTGGAAGAGGCTTTGGCTTATGCTGCTGAACTTGCAGAACTGACGGATTGGTCGAGCCAAGACTTACAGCCACCGCTAGATCCCCGAAGCGCATTCTTGATGGAACTGATGCAGGCACAGTCAGGAATTGTGCAGACGCTTGGACTACAAAGCTTGGCTATGGACAAGTTACCCGCAGGGCCTCTGGGAGGTGTGGTAAACACGACGTTAGCGCCGAGTTTAACCAGCCATCTTCCCTGGCAGGGCCAATGGCTTGGGACGTTGGCTCAGGATCTGAGTCGCCTCGCTATGCTCAACGACCCTCGACACGTCTATGCCATGTGCTTTGCCTGTCGCCCTCTCTAAGGATGTGCTGCCTAAGGATGCACTGAGCTCCTGGAAGCTTTTTGCGCTACATCCGGTCGGAAGTGGGCCTTAACCGCGCCCCGCTGCCTTAAGCTTGGCCCAGTACTCCTGGGTCATTTGCTTGACTTCTACCCGCATCAATACCATGCCCACCAAATTTGGTAGGGTCATCAGCGCCACCGTCACCGCAGATATCAGCCAAATCAACGAGGTATCGATAATGGTGGCGGCAAAGAAACCCAGCACGTAAAGCCCACGATAAGGCAGCACCCAAGCCGTCCCCAGCAAGTAGGCGATCGCTCGGTCACCGTAATAGGACCAGGCAATGGCGGTGGAAAAGGCGAAAAGGGTTAAACCGATGGTGACCAGCAGGCCGCCGTATTCGCCCAAAAAACTCTGCTCGAAGGCCTTGGCCGTCAACGGCACCGAATGCAGCAGCGACAACCCTTGCATCTGCAAGCTGCTGTCCATAAGGCTGCCCTCTTCTACTAACACGATGCCATTGAGCGGCGCGCCGTCCTTAGTAATCTGCACTTCTTCAGCCACGGAACGGTTGTGTAACACCGTGAGATTCGACAGATCCGGGGTCCCATCCCGTACTTCAATGGTGCCGCTGAACCGGCGCACCGGATCGTTGCTGGGTGGCACTAAATCCAGGTGGGCGGCAAGTTGAGCCACGTGGACCGGGTCTTGGTCGCTATACAGGCCAGCAACAATTTCCGTATCGGTTTGGCTAAAAGGCGTTGGGTATTTTTCCTGCCAAACGCCCGAGGACAAGATTACTAGACCCGTCAGCGTGCAGATAATCAGCGTGTCGATAAACGGCTCAAGGATCGCGACCATACCCTCGGCTACGGGTTCATTAG
>CAZWQK010000259.1:0-3182 GCA_964635835.1 uncultured Pseudomonadales bacterium | reverse complement strand
CGATATGGGCATCCGCATCCTCGTGTGGTGCTGCGCTATGAATGGGAGGAATCTCGTCAGTTGAATACAGCGACCAGCGGCGCAATCCAGTGGTGCTCTCGTGCGCCGCGAAGAGCCCGTCTGCAGCGCAGTCCATCACAACCTGCGCGGTGAGGCGGAGCTAGCGCCGATGTACCATGGCCGCATCAGCGCGCCGAACCATGTCATGCAGGGATTCGATGAGTTGATCCTGCTCTTTATGGGTTAAGAATGATCCGATCTCAAAGCGGTCGCCGCGGTGCACCAGCGATACGGTTTTTCGATACCAGGGGTGTACAGCCTGATTGACGTGGATCTTGGTGAAGAAGCGCTCCCAAATCTCGGTGTTGTCCGGTGCATCGATGCCGCTTTCAAAACGGATCTCTTCAGCACTGAAGGTGATGACCTCCTGCAAACTGGTGCGACGCAAGCACAGCCACAGACAGTAGCTCAGGACAGCCATTTCCAGGCCGGTGAAGGGCAGCACCAGCCAGTATCCGAAAAACAGAAAAGCGATGGCGATGGAAAACGACAGTACCATCATAAAGGCCAGAAAGTACTTCAATGCCCGCCAGGTCAACGAGTGATTGGGCTGCAGCACAATCTGGCCGACGGCGCTGTTGTCGGGATTTTCGCTTCCAGCAACGTTGTCAAAGTATTCGCAACGAATCATTGAGCCCACTTCTCTAAAAGAGTTTGTGTTCCTTCGCAACGTCTCAGGGAGATGGTTGAAAAAGGCAGATTACACCCAACCAAGTGCATCAGACGGCGAGTGAAAGAGTTGTCAACTTGCCGGAACTAGGAAGCTTTTGGTCAGCTTTTCGGAGGCAGGACAAATGACAATGCAGTGGACTCAGCGAGTGGAAGAAACGTTGGCGGCTGCCCACATGGCTGCGGTGGCGGCAGGCAACGCGAATTTAGAGGGTGTGCACCTTGCCGTCGTCATGGCGGACAACCCGAACTCTTTGCTAGCTCAAGCGCTATCGGCCACTCAGGCGGACCCGCAAAAACTTCGGCGCGCGCTCGGTGAGGCGGTGCAAAGCCTGCCAACTTTGGGCACTGCGGCAGCGGAACTGTCCGCAAGTCCCGGGCTGCAGACGCTTTTGCACGCAGCACAAAATCGCGCGGCCAAGGCGGGGGATAGCTACGTACCCGAGGAATGGGTGGTGCTGGAACTTTTCAAGGACCCACAGGTGGCAGGGTGTTTGAAGGCCGCCGGCGCAGACGAACGAGCGGTTGAATCCTTTATTCAAATGCAGAGACAGGGTAAGACGGTGGAAGCTAAGAACGATGAAGAAATGCGCAATGCGCTAGAAAAATACACTCGGGATCTCACGGAACTGGCGGAACAGGGAAAACTGGATCCGGTGATTGGTCGCGACGAGGAGATTCGTCGCACGGTGCAAGTACTGCAGCGCCGTACGAAAAATAATCCGGTGCTGATTGGCGAGCCCGGCGTGGGAAAAACCGCCATCGTTGAAGGGCTCGCTCAGCGTATTGTGAACGGTGAAGTCGCCGATAGTTTGAAAGACAAACGCGTGCTGTCACTTGATCTTGGTGCGCTTATTGCCGGTGCGAAGTACCGGGGAGAGTTTGAGGAACGCCTAAAAGCGGTCTTAAGTGACTTATCGAAACAGGAAGGGAACATCATTCTCTTTATTGATGAACTGCATACGATGGTAGGCGCCGGCAAAGCCGATGGCGCCATGGATGCGGGGAATATGCTCAAGCCCGCACTGGCTCGGGGCGAACTTCACTGCGTGGGAGCCACCACGCTCGATGAGTATCGCCAATACATTGAAAAAGACGCGGCCCTTGAACGTCGTTTTCAGAAGGTTCAGGTAGATCAGCCGGACCTGCAGGACACTATTGCCATCTTGCGTGGCCTCAAGGAGCGCTACGAAGTCCATCATGGTGTAGACATTACCGATCCCGCCATTATTGCTGCCGCTAACTTGTCGCACCGCTACATCACCGATCGACAGCTGCCAGACAAGGCCATTGACCTGATTGATGAAGCCGCAAGTCGCATCCGTCTGGAGATGGACTCTAAGCCGGAGAGTATGGATGTGCTGGATCGGCGCATGATGCAGCTGAAGATGGAAGTCGAGGCGCTGAAAAAAGAGGATGACCCGGCCAGTAAAAAACGCTTGGAGGATCTGCAAAAACAAGTTGCAGAGAGTGAGAAAGAATATGCTGCCCTGGAAGAAATTTGGGAGTCCGAAAAGCAGGCCTTGAAAGGATCCCAAGATACCAAGGAGGAGTTAGAGGCGGCCCGTCAGCAGTTTGAGGCCGCGCGACGAGAAAGCGACTTAACCCGGATGTCCGAACTGCAGTACGGAATTATTCCGGAGCTAGAGCGGCGCTTAGCCGAGCAAGCAGCGGCATCAGAAGGTGCGAACACCCAGGACGAAGGCCAACCGCGATTGTTGCGCAACAAAGTAACGGCTGAGGAAATCGCCCAGGTGGTCGGCAAGTGGACGGGCATCCCGGTAGCCCGGCTGCTGACTCAAGAGAAAGAACGGTTATTGGAGCTTGAGGAAACCCTAGGCCAAAAAGTGGTTGGTCAGCAGGCACCGATTGCAGCAGTGAGTCAGGCCGTGCGCAGAGCCAGGGCCGGGTTGGCGGATCCTAGCAGGCCAAATGGGTCGTTTATGTTCCTAGGGCCCACAGGCGTGGGCAAGACGGAGCTTTGCAAAGCGTTGGCAGAAGTACTGTTTGATTCTGCCGACGCCATGGTTCGCGTGGACATGTCAGAGTTTATGGAGAAACACTCGGTTGCCAGGCTCATAGGTGCGCCTCCTGGCTATGTTGGTTACGAGGAGGGTGGCTATCTCACTGAAGCGGTTAGGCGCAAGCCCTACTCACTGGTGCTGCTGGATGAAATTGAAAAGGCCCATAACGATGTCTTCAATATTTTGCTGCAGGTGCTGGATGACGGGCGATTGACCGACGGTCAAGGTCGCACAGTGGACTTTAGTAACTGTGTTTTGGTGATGACCTCTAATTTGGGCTCACAGGCGATTCAGACATTTACCGAAGAAGAGGGTAGTCAAGAGGGCGACAGTGATCGCGGTGTTGATGAGCGGTTGAACAGTCTGGTGATGGGTATTGTGGCCCAACACTTTCGACCGGAGTTCATCAATCGCATCGATGACGTTGTC
>CAZWQK010000258.1:0-3183 GCA_964635835.1 uncultured Pseudomonadales bacterium | reverse complement strand
TTGCCTTCGAGGGATTTTAAGTCCCTTGTGTCTACCAATTTCACCACCCGGGCATGAGGGAGCGGCGGCAAGTATACCGACGAAAAAGATTAATAACCGCAACAAATCGCCGTTATTCAATCTCGATAGCCGACCTGTCAGCCCCGTGGTGAGGTCTGCTGCCATTAGGCTTCATCAAAATTAAGTGCGCTCGTATCCTATGGGAGAACACTCGCCGATAAAGACCGTTCGCGGACCCGCTTCGGTAGTCCCACGACGATCCGAACCTAGCTCAAATTCCAGGCGTAAACCGCGCTGGCGCAATTCCAGTTTTCCAATATCACGGTCAGATTGAGCTTCACTGGGAATAGTTGCCCTGATGAAGCGGTCACTGATGCGAATGTTTGCCAGCGCGATTATCTGCAGGGTTCGTCCGTAAAGGTGTAGGGCGGGATCCGATCCTGACGGATAAAGGCCAACCCGCATTGCTGGGTTGACCAGGGTTCGGGCGCCCGAGCGCTCTGCATAGGCGGCTACGTAACATTTGAAGGATTGGTGCCCGGAAGCTGCCGTGGCATCTTGGCCGAGCGCAAGTAGCTTCATGGCGACCAGGGCTGCAGGCAATACCGTTAGCCGACGCCAGCGCGTCAAGTCAGACTTCAGGCAGCGGTTGGCCAAAACGTAAACTGCCCGGGTAGCACGTATACCCAGGCCACCAGCAGCACTACAGCTACCAGCATACCAAGGCTGACCAGGATGACGTTGAGTCGGTGGAGCCGATTAAAACGCTGGTTTTGCCCTGCATCTCGGGCTTGATTGATTGGGTTAATCAGGGTCATTGCTATGTAAAAACAAACGGTCATGAGACCAGCCAGGCAAACCAGCAGCAACGAGTATCGCATCGGCACCGCCGATGCAGTGGAGGCGAGTGCAGCAACCACGGTGAACACAAGTCCCCCCACTACGGCAATGCGATGGTATGCCACCCAGTACCTGCGCAAAAAAGTCGCGGCGGCGGGTTCATCAAGGCTGGTCACCGCAACCGGCGCAACTATCGCGGTGCCAAAAATCAGGCCGCCAAGATAAAGCGCCAACAGACAGATATAGGTGGCCATAAGGTAGGCTTCAGCGAGATGGTACATGGCTATGACTCCGAGCATTTTGCGTCAGGTTACGCCTGTGGAGGTCAATACCGGGTGGGCAGAACTCGTTGGGCGCCACCAGAGAATTGGCCAGCATTGAGACCTGCTGGGACGCATCCGAGACTTATCCGGAACCCAGTGCCGCTGTTGCTACTCAGCACTCACAGCTGATCGGCAGCTGAGTTGACCTGTGCGTAGATTTCATAAGTGCCATCGTCTTTTAGCAGCAAAACCTGATAAGGCATGAATTTGTCGCCAACCTCCATACCCGGGCTACCCACCGGCATGCCGGGGACGCTCAAGCCCAGAGCGTTACTGGGCGCGTTGGCGAGGAATTGTTTGATGAACTTCGCGGGTACGTGGCCCTCAAAAACATAGCCGTCAACAGAAACTGCCGTTTGGCACGATTGATAGGGTAGTTGGATACCCTTGCTCAGTTTCAGCTGCGTCAGCTGCTCCGGGTGATTCCCCTGGGTGGAAAATCCTGCGCTGTGCATATGCTCCATCCAACCCAAACAGCACCCACACGTAGGGGATTTGTGCACAGTCAAATGGGTCTGCTCAACATTGGCTTCCGCCATCGCACCGGCCTTGGCAGGTTCTGCCAGTGTTTGCGCGCTGAAAAGCAATGCTGCGGCTGTCATAAGTGACGTGATTAGACCTTTGTTCACGGCGGACCCCCTATGTGATTGGTCCGTAGGCTACATCAAATAGTCATTTTTTTGCGGCTTAATGTGCCACTCTGTATCCTTCGTCACATTTTCGCACTGTCGCTGACGTAACTTGAGCAGTCGGTCCTAATGTATCTACGTAGTTTTCATTTCGGGAGTTTCAAATGGTTCAAAAGGTAACTAAAGCGGTAATTCCAGTAGCCGGTTTGGGCACGCGAATGCTGCCCGCCACCAAGGCGATTCCCAAAGAGTTGCTGCCTGTATACGACCGACCAATCATCGAGCACGTTGTTCGCGAGGCAGTCACGGCGGGCATGACCGAGATTATTCTGGTTACCCGCAGTGGCAAAGAAGCCATCGAAAATCATTTTGACGCCCATTATGAGCTTGAGCATCGTCTGGACCAAAAGGGCAAGGAAGCGGTGCTTGGCAGCATCAAGGACATCGTACCAAGCTCGATCAAAATTGCGTCTATTCGCCAGCACGATGCCCTTGGGCTCGGACACGCCGTGCTTTGTGCACAGCACCTTATTGGCGACCAGCCATTTGCCGTGTTGCTGCCTGATGTACTCGTTCTAGATAAAGCCTCACGGCCCAGCGGCTATTCCTTTAAATCACTGGCAGATGCCTGGAATCGCCATGGTGTGGCGCAGATTATGGTTGAGCCCGTGGTGCCAGAGGACGTGGAAAAATACGGCGTTGTCGACATAGTGGAGCGCGAGCAGCAGGACTTTACGTCTTTTCCGACTAAGGGGGTTGTAGAGAAACCTTCTCAGGACGCGGCGCCGTCCAATCTTGCGGTGCTGGGGCGCTACATTTTACCCAACTCAGTAATGAGTCTGCTGGAAACCACGCCCCCCGGCGCTGGTGGCGAGATCCAGTTAACGGATGCGTTGAATGTTCTTGCCAAAGACGGCGAACTTGAAGCCTTTAAAACTGATGCGTCCACCTACGACTGTGGCAACAAGGGCGGTTTTTTGGCGGCCAATATTGCCGTGGGTCTGCGTGATGAGGCCACACGTGCATACATAAACGAGCGTTTCGACGAATTTAGCGAGCTCTGGAAAATACAGGTTTACCGCAGTTGAACGGCACACAGAGCAAGGATGAGGCAGCAGATTGAGTCCATTGAACATCACAGTAGTCGGCTGTGGCTATGTGGGCATGTCACTGTCCGTGCTGCTAGCCAGGTACCATAGCGTTGTCGCACTGGACACTGACGCAGATCGTGTGCGCCGAATCAATGAAGGGTGCTCCACAGTCGTGGATCCCGGCATCGAGCAATATCTGGCACAAGAACAGCTCACCCTTACCGCTACGACAGATGCCACGCATGCGTATTCGGCGGCGGATACGATCATTATCGCGACGCCAACAAATTACGACCCGGA
>CAZWQK010000257.1:0-3184 GCA_964635835.1 uncultured Pseudomonadales bacterium | reverse complement strand
AATGACCTCTCTCATATCGTAAAGGCGCAGCCGATTCTCAGGTACGATATGTCTCAAATTTCGCTGATCATTCACCTCCCACTGACTGAGATTACCCTGGAAATAGGAGAGGTATTTTTGTGCTACCTGGACCGCTTCGGCTTCATTCTTAACAAGAATGTCGACAACCCCATTGGGCACCTGAAAGGACATCGGGCCCACCTCTTCAGGGGTATATACACCCAAACCGCCGCCTTCGATCATGGCTGGACCGCCCATCGCAATGGTCGATCCTTCTGTGGCGATAATTACATCACTGCATGCCACCAGCGCCGTATTGCCCGCGAATGTACGTCCATTGACGATGGCGATCAGCGGTACCAGCCCACTCAACTGGGAAAACAAGGTAAACGTTACAACTTCATGAGGCACTCGTGGACCGATGTTGTCATCACCTGGTCGACCGCCTCCCCCCTCTCCAAAGAGTATTAGCGGCAGGCGATATCGCAGCGCCAGCTCAAACACACGATCCTGTTTGTAGTGATTGCGCTTGCCCTGGGTGCCCGCTAATACGGTGTAATCGTAGTGCACTATCATTGCCCGGGCAGCGTCATCGCCAAACAAGGGCGCATTGATAGTGGCAGTGCCCGCCAGCAAACCGTCTGCCGGTGTTTGTTCGCGCAAGGTATCAAGATCATGCCGGTGGTGGCGCCGCGCGATCAGCAGCGGCCAATATTCCTTAAACGAGCCTTCATCTACCAGCTCCTCAACATTAACGCGAGGCATCCGGTAGCCCCGAGCATGCCGTTTGGCAACCGCTTCATGACGATTTTCATCCAGCGTCAAGGCATGTCGCTCACGGTTCTCGGCAAGATCCGGGCGAATATAGTCTAAGTCAATTTCGTCCTGGCTAATTTGGGCGCGTTCCGCCACCTCGCCTTCTTCTATGAGAACAATGGGCGACCCTTCGCGCACAATATCACCCGCCGCCAAAACGACGCCACAGACCCGACCACTGCACTCCGCCTGGATGATGTGTTCCATTTTCATCGCTTCACAAACAGCGACCCCTTGACCTTCGTAAACCTCGTCTCCCACCTTGACATCAATACTAACGATGGTGCCCTGCATCGGAGAGGACATGCGGCGAGCATGCGGATATTCATCCAGCAACTTTGTGTGGGCAGAATCTGTCCCGGCACTGGTCAGACTGCTATTGCCATCGGTGTTAAAGAGGGCTAGAGGATCATGGTTGACCTGCCGTGTCGCACCGGGCTGTGTTGTACCTTTAGATAGCGTTGATACAGGATGCCGCGATTCGATCTGTGCGGGTTCTGCCAGCAATGCCGCGTTAGCTTCAATCCAGCGCGTGTGAGTATTCCCTTTACCGAAATCCTCATGGGCCAATATGTTTTGTATAAAGGAGATGTTGTTGGCCACACCGGCAATGCGGAACTCCGACAGGGCCCGCTGCAAACGACGCACCGCTGCAGAAAAGTCATCCGCCTCGGTTGAAGCAATAACCTTTGCCAGCAAAGAATCAAACGCCACCGCGGTTTCATAACCAGCGTAACCAAAACCATCCGTTCGCACGCCGGGGCCGCTGGGGGCATCATAGGTCAACAACCGACCACCAGCCGGTTGCACAGAGCCGTCAGCGGCCACTGTTTCCATATTGACACGGGCCTGGATAGCAAACCCGCGTGGTTGATGGGTATTCGGGTCAGCCAAACCCAGCGCCATGAGAGATTCACCTGAGGCCAGACGAATTTGAGTTTGTACCAGATCTACCCCGGTCACTTCTTCCGTCACGGTATGTTCGACCTGCAGCCTTGCATTTGCTTCAATGAACACAAAACGTTGTTCGCCGTGCGGCGCCGATGTGTCAATCAGGAATTCAAACGTACCTAGATTGCTGTAGCCTTCGTGGCTGGCAAAACGCATCGCCGCATCGATCATGAGATTTCGCAAACCAGCGTCTAAGGCTGGTGCCGGGGCAATCTCTATCACCTTTTGATTACGCCGCTGAATGCTGCATTCCCGCTCACTCAGATGCGTCACCTGACCCTCTAGATCACCTAGAATCTGCACTTCCACGTGACGCGCCGAAGGCAAAAACTCCTCCACATAGAGATCGCCGATGCCAAACGCCGCTTCAGCTTCTCGCTGACAGGCTTTAAATGCTTCCTCCAGTTCTGCTGGATCGGTGACTGCTCGGGTACCGCGCCCACCACCACCCGCAATGGCCTTGATGATCACGGCTCGGCCTGCGCCTAGGCCCCGCATGAACTCTTTAGCTTCTTCTAGACTGACGGATCGATCGACACCTTCCAGCACTGGTACGTCTGCGGCAACAGCGGCCTGGCGGGCGCGGGCCTTGTCGCCAAAAAGATCCAGGTGCTGTGCACGGGGCCCGATGAAAGTAATGCCTTGTTCTTCACAACGACGGGCAAAATCCGCTCGTTCGGAAAGGAACCCATACCCGGGATGAATCGCGTCGCAGCCATGTTGTTTTGCCGCAGCAAGCACTGCCTCAATGTCTAAATATCCTCGTGCTCCTTTGCCGGGAAGCGCATGGGCAACATCAGCAACCCGAGTATGCAGACTGTCCGCATCGTCCTCGGTGAAGATTGCGACACTACGTATTCCAAGATCCGTTGCTGCACGGGCAATACGAATCGAGATCTCGCCACGGTTGGCGATAAGCATGTTGGATATAACCACTGACTCTACTACCTCAGTCTCCATATCAATGAGTTGCATGGGACGCTGCTAAACGCCGCAACATCTCAGTGGAATCGTCTAACTGCGCTTCCGTTAAACCGTGAAGTATGACCGATACGTCGAACGGTAAGGCGCACAGCAAAGACACATAGCGTTCATAATCCAGCTTGCCGCTACCCGCTGGCAGATGACCGGGATCACCGTCACGATCCAAATCCTTGGCATGGGCGATGGCCACATGATCGCCAAGCAGTTGAAATGCCTCATCAAGAACCTCGCTCATGCGCGACAGATCGCCTTCACCAAACAAATTGGCCGCATCCAGCACCACTTTGAGGTTAGGCGAGCCCATCTCATCAATCAGCCGTTTGCTTTTAGCAGCAGAGCTTGCGACCTGACAAATCTCGGGTTCGAAGGCCAGCATCACATTATGCGCCTCCGCGTGAGGCAGAAGTTGTTCCAGCGTGTCGCGCAACACCGA
>CAZWQK010000256.1:2189-3187 GCA_964635835.1 uncultured Pseudomonadales bacterium | reverse complement strand
TTTGGGCCTGCACCAGCGCTTCTGGTATACCGCTTCGCTCTGCAAGCGGCTGGGCTGGCAGCAGTACGCGGCCATGAACGAAAATTTGGTTACCGTAATCCACCCGGACCACGATCCCATTCACTACCTGGGCCCCATGGGGGTTAATGGCTTAACCGCCTACTTCGGCTTGTTTGATGTGGGTAAACCCCAGGCTGGCAACACGGTCATGGTGTCCGCCGCCGCTGGTTCCGTTGGCCACATGGTGGGCCAAATGGCCAAGATCGATGGTTGCCAGGTGGTCGGGGTTTGCGGCAGCGACGACAAAGGCCGCTTGCTAACCCAAACCTTGGGCTTCGATCGAACCGTGAATTACAAGGACCCCAACTACCGCCAAAGCTTGAAAGACGCCACGCCGGATGGGGTGGACGTTTATTTTGACAATACCGGGGGCATGATCTTGGGCTCGGCACTGTTCCGTATGAACGTGGGCGGTCGCATCGCTTGCTGTGGCGTAGTGTCCCAATACGATACGGACACCCCCGAGCCGGGCCCCAAGGGTGTGCCGGGATTGCTGGTGAACAATCGCATTACCATGCAGGGATTTTTGCTGTTCGACTATGCCGATCACTATGGCCGCGCACGCGAGGCAATTTATGGCTGGCTGGAATCGGGTCGTCTCACCAGTTTGCAGGACGAGGTTGCAGGTTTGGCTGCAGCGCCGGAAGCCTTTGTGGATTTGCTTTCCGGCGGCAACGTGGGCACCCGTATCGTTCGGCTCGATCAATAGTTGAAGCTAATCTAATTTGTTGGGGCGGTCCAGGGTCTCAGGCGTTGGCCTTACGCTTAAGCGGCGATTCCCGCCAGCGTTCGCGTCACCAAGATGCCAACCGCGCCCGGGCATTAGCTATGCGCTGATTTTTATCGCCAATGAGGCGGCGGGGTTAACTGCTGGGCCAGCTGCGGTGGCGAATTTCACTGCCATGGGCGAGTACCACGATGAATTTATTCGCACGGAG
>CAZWQK010000256.1:0-2179 GCA_964635835.1 uncultured Pseudomonadales bacterium | reverse complement strand
GAACGTGACGAGCGCAACATTAAGATCTTGCTGGAGCAGGGCTGGCGCATTGCCGCAGATGACAGGACGCAAGCATAAGCGGGACTACCATGAATACCGGACTTAGTCTGATCGATCTGTTGGTGATAGCCGTCGTCATGTTGGGGGTGACTTGGGCTGGGCACCGGCTCAGTGGTTCTATTGCCGATCGCCGGGGCTTTTTTCAGGCTGACGGCACCATGCCGTGGTGGGCGGTCTCCGCCAGCATCATCGCTACCGTCGTCAGCGCCGTGACCTTTGTATCTGTGCCTGCGGCGGTGTTTGCACCGGACGGTAATCTCACATACTTCCAGGTGATCTTGGGCTTGGCATTGGGCAAGGTGCTGGTTGCCCGGATATTGGCCCGGCCCTTTTATGAAAGTCAGAACCTGGCCACCAGCTACGAGTACATTGGCCAGCGCATCGACCCGGCCACAGGAACCTTCTCCATGACCCTGGGCCTGCTGCTAAATACCATCAATTCCGGAGTAAAGCTGTTGACCGCTAGCCTAGTGCTGGATGTTATCAGTGGCTGGGGTTTGGCAGGCTGCGCGCTCTTTATTGTCAGCATCAGTGCGCTTTGGGGCGCTTTGGCGGGCATCAAAACCGTGATCTGGACGGATTTTTTGTTGTTCCTGCTGTTTGCGGCCGGGGCGGTATTTTCGCTGCTCTATCTGCTCGGGGAAATACAGCAGCCCCTCAGTAAAACCTGGGCGGATCTGGACGCCCAGGCAAAATTGGTCTTGTTCGACTTTGACACCGACGCCAGCAAAAGCAGCACCATTTGGGCGGGGGTGATCGGCGCCATCTGTTTGAGCATTGCTCAAGGCAGCACCCAGGGCACATGGCAGCGGGTGAAAGCCTGTCGCAGCGTTGGTGATGCCTGCAAAGCCTTCGACGCGGCAGCGTTGTTTTACGTAATCCACATTTTGATACTTGGCGTTGGTCTGGCCCTCTTTGCCTTTTACGGTGAGCGTGGTGTGCCCGACGCTTTGGCGGCCCAGCTGGTCGATACACCGGACCGAATTTTTCCTTACTTTATTGCCACTGAACTGCCCCAGGGCGTGTCGGGTTTGTTCGTTGCCGCGATTTTTGCCGCAGCGATCTCCACCTTGGACTCGGCCCTGGCCGAGGGCTCGGATCTGACGGTTAATCACATTTATGTCCCTTTGCGGCCGGCGCGAAGCGAGGGCCACTACCTGCTGGCGTCCCGGCTGTTCATGGGCGTGTGGGCGCTGATCTTTTTTGCCCTGGCGATGTTCTTCGCCAATTACTCGGCCCAAGGCTTGCTGCAGTTGACCTTTAAGCTGCCCAACTACATCTATGGCGCGATTTTTGCCAGCATCCTGCTTGCGCGGTTCGGCATTGGTTCTTTTCAGCGGATTCTTTGGGGCTTCGTGCTGGCGTGCGTCATCGTGGCCCTGCTTGCGGCAAACGATGTGGCCTTTTTCTACTGGTGCCCGATTTCTGGGGGCGCCATGTTCCTATTCGTATGGGCTTTGGATCGTCCTCCGTAGGTCGGGTTCGTGTATCGTCCTCCGTAGGTCGGGTTCGTGTATCGGCCTCCGTAGGTCGGGTTTTAACCCGACAACGCATGCAACTCGACACGTCGGCCTAAAGGCCGACCCACGGGTGGGCTAATGATGCTGAACCGCTTGTCGAGGATCAGGCCCAGTTGCTCATAGCGCCAGGATCCAGCAGAAGGCGATAATGCCAATGGTCAGGATGCCGCTTTGCTGCTGCCGTTGGGCTGAAATGTCGGCGAAGTTCACCCGGGAAAGCTGCAGTCCCGCAATCACGCCAAAGGCAAACCCCGCCAGATGGCCGCCTACGTCCACGCGCTGGGAACCAAAACCGGTAAACACCAGCATGGTAAGGGCAGCGAACAATGGCGCCACGCTGCGCCGCCAATCTTGCTCGCGAAACGCGCCTTTGCGCCAGAGTAGTGTGGGGGCCAAGCCCAGGGCGGCGAAATTTGCTGTGGACGCGCCCAGAGCTCGAAATTGGTCTGGATGCAGGTAGGCATTGAGGAGATTCGCCATGGTGGCACAGAGCAAAATGCTCAGCCAGCCCACGCCAGAGCCTAAGTACCGGGCCACGAAAAAGCCGAACAAGCCGCCAAATAAACTGTTGCTGAGAATGTGCTCCAAACCACCGTGCA
>CAZWQK010000255.1:0-3197 GCA_964635835.1 uncultured Pseudomonadales bacterium | reverse complement strand
ATGTCGGTTAATGATCGTTTGCCCGCCAGCGCCCCCTCCCAGTACGGTGGGCGACGGATGTAGGTGCTCTGGGGCCGCCAATCGTATAGTGGTTCGGTCGTGTTGGTGACGTCTTTGACGTTTAAAAACATGGGCTCGTAAACTGCCGTGAACTGCTCGGGTTTCACGCTTTGGACGACGATGGCATCGATTTCCTCGTCGCTTGGCCAGATATCAATCAGCCGAACCGGATTGCCCTCTGGGTCGAGCCCCAGCACATCTTTTTCGATGTCAAAACGAATGGTACCTGCAATGGCGTAGGCGACCACCAAGGGCGGTGACGCCAGAAATGCCTGTTTCGCGTAGGGATGAATTCGTCCGTCGAAGTTCCGGTTCCCGGACAGCACGGCGGTAGCATAGAGGTCTCGATCGATAACCTCCTGCTGGATCACCGGGTCCAAAGCGCCGCTCATGCCGTTGCAGGTTGTACAGGCAAAAGCCACGATGCCGAAGCCCAGCTTTTCCAGTTCCGGTAACAGACCAGCGTCTTCTAAGTACAGCTGCACGGCTTTTGAACCTGGCGCCAGGGAACTCTTCACCCAAGGTTTGCGAGTTAATCCCTTAGCGTTGGCGTTGCGCGCCAACAGACCCGCGGCAATAACATTGCGAGGATTGCTGGTGTTGGTGCAACTGGTGATGGCGGCGATCACCACGGCCCCGTCGGGCATCTTGCCGTCTTCAGATTCCACGGCTCCGGCAATGCCTTGGGCGGCCAGATCCGTGGTGGAAACCCGGCGGTGAGGGTTAGAAGGTCCGGCGATATTGCGCCCAACGGTAGAAAGGTCAAAGCGTAATACCCGTTCGTACTGAGCTTCCTGCATGTGGTCAGCCCACAGGCCGGTGGCTTTGGCGTAGGTTTCCACTAAGGCTACTTGTGCATCGCTGCGACCGGTTAGGCGCAAGTAGTCCGTGGTTTTGTCGTCGATGTAGAACATGGCGGCACTGGCCCCGAATTCCGGGGTCATGTTGGAAATCGTTGCCCGGTCACCCAAGGTCAGATCTCCAGCGCCTGAGCCAAAGAACTCCAAGTAACAAGACACCACCCGCTCCTGGCGTAAAAACTCGGTAATGGCCAGCACGATGTCGGTAGCGGTAATTCCTTCTTGTCGCTTACCCACTAACTCAACGCCGACGATGTCGGGTAAGCGCATGTAGGAGGCACGTCCGAGCATAACGCTCTCAGCTTCAAGGCCGCCGACGCCAATGGCGATTACGCCCAAAGCATCTACGTGAGGGGTATGGCTGTCCGTGCCGACCAAGGTGTCCGGGAAAGCGACACCATCTCGGTCATGCACGACCGGCGACATACGCTCGAGGTTGATTTGGTGCATGATGCCGTTGCCGGGAGGGATGACGTCGACGTTTTCAAATGCGGTCTTGGTCCAGTTAATAAAGTGAAAGCGATCGTCATTACGCCGGTCTTCAATGGCACGGTTTTTCGCGAAGGCGTCTTCTTCAAATCCGGCATGTTCAACAGCCAGCGAGTGGTCCACGATCAGTTGGGTGGGCACCACAGGATTGACCTTGGCTGGATCACCGCCTTTGGCGGCGATGGCATCGCGCAAACCTGCTAAGTCTACGAGGGCGGTTTGGCCAAGAATATCGTGGCACACCACTCTTGCAGGAAACCAGGGGAAATCTATATCACGCTTCCGCTCGATGATTTGACCGAGGGCGGCGTTTAAATCATCCGGGGCACAGCGTCGCACCAAATTTTCAGCCAGCACCTTGGACGTGTAGGGAAGGCCTGCATAGGCGCCTGGTTTAATAGCCTCAATGGCTTCTTCAGTATCGAAGTAATCAAGTGTTGTGCCTGGCAGTGGTTTTTGGAACTTGTGATTCATGGATTCGCTTCGCTGTGATAGTCGTATTAATCGGATTACCTGCGGCTGGGCATTGTGCCGCGAATCCCGCACTCGCTCCAGCATTGGGCGTTGCTAGCGAACCTTGCGCTGGTCGAGCAGGGTTGCCGAGTCTGGGAGATAGTACCTTCATGCCCCAGTTGCACACCCAGTCAGCCCTAAATGCGCAGGTGTTATCCTCGGCTACTGAGGGAGTGGTTTTTGCGCCAACGTGGCTGCGATACCCACGTAATGAGCAGGGGTGAGATCTTGAAGCTCCTGCATGGCCGCCGCTGGGAGATTTAGCTCCAGCAGAATCTCCTGGTACACCTCGGCGGACAGCCTGCGACCTCTGGTGGCGGCCTTGAGCTGCTCATAAGGCTCGGGCATGGCGAATTTGCGCATGACGGTTTGCACCGCCTCGGCTAGCACCTCCCAGCTATTGTCCAGGTCCCTAGCGATGGCTTCGGGATTGACGTCGAGTCTGGACAGGCCTTTCAGCGTAGCCTGATATGCGATGGCGCAATGAGCGAAAGCGGTGCCTAGATTGCGCAGCACGGTGGAGTCGGATAAATCCCGCTGCCAGCGCGAAACCGTCAGTTTGCTGGCGAGGTGATCGAGCAGCGCATTGGCGACACCGATATTGCCCTCGGAGTTTTCAAAGTCGATGGGATTGATTTTGTGGGGCATTGTGGAGGAGCCGGTTTCGCCTTCTACCTTGCGCTGTTTGAAGTATTCGATGGAAATATAGCTCCAAATATCCCGGTCAAAGTCCAGCAGGATCTGATTGAATCGCATCAAACAGTGGCTGATTTCGGCAATGTAGTCATGGGGTTCAATTTGCGTGGTCCAGGGGTTATTGGTTAACCCCAAACCGGCGATGAACTCTGCCGACAGATCTGCCCAGGGCAAGGTCGGATATGCGACCAAATGAGCATTGAAGTTGCCCACGGCGCCATTGAATTTCCCCAACATTTCAACGTTCTGAAGCTGCCCGCGCTGACGCTGCAGGCGCGCGGCAACGTTTTTGATTTCCTTGCCCAAGGTGGTGGGGGAGGCGGTTTGACCATGGGTTCTGGACAGCATGGGTAGGTTTGCATTGGCTGCAGCCAGCTGCTCGAGAGTCCCAATGAGTTGATCCATGTGAGGGAGCAAAACACCATCGCGAGCTTGCTTAATCATCAGACCATAAGCGGTGTTGTTAATGTCTTCTGAGGTACAGCCGAAATGAATCCATTCGTTCACCGCCTGGAGGTTAGGGCGCTGGGCGAAGGCCTCTTTGAGAAAATACTCCACGGCCTTAACGTCGTGATTGGT
>CAZWQK010000254.1:0-3218 GCA_964635835.1 uncultured Pseudomonadales bacterium | reverse complement strand
CACCATGAGCCCGATTCAGCACGGTGAGGTTTTTGTCACCGCCGATGGCGCTGAGACGGATCTGGACCTTGGTCACTATGAGCGCTTCTCCAACGCGCGAATGAGCCGCAAGAACAACTTCACCACCGGCAGTGTCTACGCTGAAGTGCTGCGTCGGGAGCGCAAAGGCGA
The DNA here is from genome assembly GCA_964635835.1 of uncultured Pseudomonadales bacterium. GTDB lineage: Bacteria > Pseudomonadota > Gammaproteobacteria > Pseudomonadales > Azotimanducaceae > UBA4421. The sequence goes on along the minus strand of CAZWQK010000254.1, from coordinate 3,047 downwards.
GTACCTGGGAGGCACCGTTCAGGTTATTCCCCACGTCACCGATGAGATCAAACGGCGCACCCGCGTGGCTGCCGAGGACGTGGATGTGCTTATCGTCGAGGTGGGCGGCACCGTGGGGGACATTGAATCCCAGCCTTTTTTGGAAGCCATTCGTCAGATGCGTATGGAAGAAGGCCGCTTGGGATCGCTGCTGATTCACCTAACGCTGGTGCCTTACCTGAGCAAGGCCGGCGAGATTAAGACCAAGCCAACCCAGCACTCGGTGAAGGAACTGCGCTCGATTGGCCTGCAGCCAGACATTTTGGTGTGTCGTTCGGAGGCCCCCATACCGCTCTCTCAGCGGGGCAAGATAGCCCTTTTCACCAACGTCGAAGAACGTGGTGTGGTGGGTATGCGGGACATCGACACCATCTACCAAGGGCCCCTTGAGCTGCATGAGCAGGGCCTGGACGAATTTGTGGTAGAGCTTCTGCAAATTGATTGTCCGCCGGCGGATCTCAGTGACTGGCGGCGCGTGGTTGAGGCCCAATTGGCGCCAAAGCACGAATTGAAGATCGCCTTCGTAGGCAAGTATTTAGAGCTGCTGGATGCCTATAAGTCGCTGATTGAAGCGATTACCCATGCGGGCATACAAACCCAAACGAAGATCCACATTGACTACGTTGATGCAGAAGACCTGGAAAAACACGGCACCTCAAGGCTTGCAGATGCGGCCGCCATTTTGGTCCCTGGCGGCTTCGGCGGGCGCGGTTTTGAAGGCAAGATTCTCGCCGCTGGCTATGCCCGGGAGCACCGAATTCCCTATCTTGGTATTTGCTACGGCCTGCACGCAGCGGTGATCGACTTCGCCCGCAACTGTGCGGGTTTGGACGGTGCCAACACCACGGAAGTACAGGATCAGCCAACGCATCCTGTTATCGGGTTGATTACCGAGTGGACAGACCAGTCCGGCCAGATCGAGCAGCGCACAGAATCTGGGGATTTGGGCGGCACCATGCGTTTGGGCGAGCAGGCCTGTGTGCTGAATCAAGGCAGCCTGGCCCAACGGGTGTATGACCAAGGTGTGGTGTATGAGCGTCATCGGCATCGTTACGAGATCAACAACAATTACGTGGATCAGCTCACCGCCAGCGGATTGGTCATCGGTGGGCGCTCGGAAGACGGCGAATTGGTAGAGATGGTCGAACTTGAGGACCATCCCTGGTTCTTGGCCTGCCAGTTCCATCCAGAATTCACCTCGTCGCCGCGGCGCGGGCATCCGCTGTTTACGGGATTTGTTCAGGCCGGTTTGACTCAAGCCGGCGTAGATTATGCCGCTATCCGCGCGACCAATATCCGCGAGACCAATATCCGCGAGACCAAGGACTAACCACCGTCAGCCTCCGGCTAAACAACAATCACTGAGAGTAACGCCATGCAGCTTGCACACATGACCGTTGGTGAAGGACAGCCTCTGTTTGTAATCGCGGGGCCCTGCGTTATTGAGAGCGAGAGCCTGATCATGAGCACGGCGGAAACGCTAAAGCGTATTGGCGAAGATCTCGGCGTTGGCATCATTTTCAAAAGCTCCTTTGACAAGGCGAACCGCTCGTCCATGGAGAGTTACCGAGGGCCCGGTATTGAGGAAGGCCTGCGCATCCTGCAGCAGGTCAAAACCCAGCTGCAAATGCCCGTGCTTACCGACGTCCATGAGGACACGCCCCTAGACGAGGTAGCCAGCGTAGTGGACGTGATGCAAACGCCGGCATTTCTGTGTCGGCAAACCAACTTTATTGTTCGCGTTTGCGAACAGGGCATTCCCGTGAACATCAAGAAGGGGCAGTTTCTGGCGCCACTGGACATGCTGCATGTGGCGAGGAAAGCGCTCTCCACGGGCAATTCCCAGGTCATGGTTTGTGAGCGTGGTGCCAGCTTCGGCTACAACAATTTGGTTTCGGACATGCGCTCGCTGGCGCTGATGCGGCAAACCCAATGCCCGGTGGTTTACGACGCCACTCACTCGGTGCAGATGCCCGGCGGACAGGGCAGTACGTCCGGCGGTCAGCGAGAAATGGTGCCGGTGCTGGCCCGTGCGGCAGTGGCCGCTGGCATTGACGGCTTATTTATGGAGTGCCATCCAAATCCTGCGGAAGCGAAGTCGGACGGTCCCAATTCCTGGCCCCTGGGGTTGGTGAGCCAGCTGTTGGCTCAGCTACAGGTGATCGACGCCGCGGTGAAGGCGTCACCCCGACTCGAGGACCAAGTGTGAATGGTCCGAACGCACACCCAGCGGATTACGGCCAGCCCCGTTGATTGGACAGCTAGAATGGGGCTACAGAAGTTTATGGTGAGGCCGTCGCAAGACGGAAAAGTACAACGGCGTTAGACAAAAGAGGAACGGTGAAAATGAGCGCAAAGGCGAGCATTGTAGAAGTAGCGGCATGGGAAATTTTAGATTCTCGAGGTAATCCGACCATTGAGGCGGCGGTGCGCACCGAGGATGGCGGATACGGTCAGGCCGCCGCGCCCTCCGGCGCTTCTACCGGTAGCCGGGAGGCTTTGGAACTGCGCGATGGGGATTCCCAGCGCTACCTGGGCAAGGGCGTGGCCAAGGCGGTTGGTTTCGTGAACAGTGAAATCAATCAGGCGCTGCAAGGGGTCGATGCAGCGAATCAACTGGATTTAGACGCGCGATTGCTGAACTTGGATGGCACCGAGAACAAGGCGCGACTGGGCGCCAACGCCCTGCTGGCGGTGTCTTTGGCGGCTGCTAAAGCAGGAGCGGCCAGCCTCAACCGCCCGCTTTATGCCCACATCAACGACTTGGCCGGCGGTGGTGATATGAGCATGCCGGTGCCCATGATGAATATTCTCAATGGCGGCGCTCACGCCGATAACAACGTGGACATTCAGGAGTTCATGATTCAGCCCGTGGCCATGGGCTCGTTTAAAGAAGCGTTGCGCTGTGGCGTGGAGATTTTTCATCATTTGAAGCAGGTGCTGCAGTCCATGGGATTATCCACGGCGGTTGGCGACGAGGGTGGTCTTGCGCCGAACTTAAGCTCTAA
>CAZWQK010000253.1:0-3219 GCA_964635835.1 uncultured Pseudomonadales bacterium | reverse complement strand
GCTGTAGGTCGGGCTGTAGGTCGGGCTGTAGGTCGGGCTTTAGCCCGACGAGAAAGATATCGGGTTGAAACCCGACCTACGAATCTGAAGGTTGAACAAGGGTTTTTATTCTTAAGCAGCGGGCGGTTGGGTTAAACCCTACCTGGGACAATCCGGCTGGCGTTCGGGTTGTGCATCGGCAAATCAGGCCGGCGTGCATTTTTCTGGCCACCACATCCTGCAGCCGAATCCACGCGTTGATGCCCCTCGGCGTGTTCGCCCACAACGGTGGCCTGGCGAGGAAGTCATCAAAAATCTCGTAGGTGCCGATGCAGAGGTATATCACAGCCTCGATCCACAACACTGTGTGAAGTAACGGGGTCACGGGAAAAAACTCGGTTGCTGATAGCATGTTCAAAATCCTCATTGCACGGGCTGATGCCACCAGTGAATACCTTGCCAGCAACCGGGGCTTGGTCTAGCGTCGGCAGCGAGATGAATGGCGCGACAGGCTGGGGTTTGGTTGTTGGTTTGGGCGCGACTGACGGTCGAGAAACGGATAGATGTGACGTAACGCAAGAGGGGACTTTGATGATTGAATTGATTTTGTTGAGTTTGGTGCTGCTGCTGGTGCAACTGGTGCTGCCGAATATTCTGGCGGTGCGAGCGGGTAACGTCGCGCCGGATTATCTGCTTGGTGCTCGAGACCAGGCGCCGGAGACATCCCAGGGTGCCCAGCGGGCAAAACGAGCCTGTGCAAATTTATTGGAGACGCTGCCGGCGTTCCTCGCCTTGGCGGTGCTCAGCATTGTGCTAGAGGCAGACGTGGTGCTGTTGGCCCAAGCGTGGCTGGTGCTGCGGGTTGTTTATCTGCTGGCCTACCTGGCCGGGGTTGCCTATCTGCGCTCGTTAATTTGGGTCGGAGCCTTGGCCTGTTTGATCGGCATGGCGCTGCCGCTGTTTTAGAACGCTGAGAAGCCATAGCGCCAGGGCCGCACAGGTGGCCAGGTAAAGTACTGCCAGCAGCGGGTTGGATGGCGCCAGGCCGACCAATGGCGCGCCGGGCTGTTCAAACTCCTGCAGGGCGAGCTTGGAATGCCAGCAGGGCCAGACGCCGCTGAGGGTTTGGTTCTGGCGCTGCAAGTTGGCAAGACAGCGCTGATGCGCGGACAGGGCAGTTGTTTGACGCAGACCATAGTCATAACCAGCGCTGCCCAAATTCCACAGGGAGCCGGTGACCAGGAGCAGGGTGAAGACGCTCAGAGGCCAAGAGCGACTGCCGGCGCGACTCACAGTTCCTGAAATCCGGTGAGGCATTCCAGCATGGTGTTTTCCCTGGCGGCCTGGGCCTCCAGGTCACGCCTGGGAACCCCGGCGGTAAAAGCGTCGGACCACAGGGTTAGCTTGGCTCGCTCCTCAAAGGGAAAGTCAAATAACGTCGCCAGCATTTGGGTGGTTAAGTTGATGGACACTGCGTCTACCCAATTAAATTGCTGGCCCACCGGCAGGTGGTCCAGTACCGCGCAGACCCGGTGACGAATGAGCGATTCAAAGTTAGGCAGATTTTTCGGCGCAACCACGGGCTGGACGGCTTTGCGTTGGGTTCCGTGTTTGGGCTGGTCTGCCGTGATGAAGCTGCTGGTGTTGAGGTTGGTGTCAGCGTCCATTATCGCGATGCCGCTGGCTGAGGAGAGCTGACGGTTATTTTTGTCTACGGCCATGATGTGATTGAAGGAAGTCACAGACCAGTACGGGCCAAAGGCAGAGTCCTGGTGGAAATACACCGGCGCTTCCTCTCGCAGGCGCTTGAAGTAAGGGCGCCAAATGTCCTTTGAAAACAGGGCTGCTCGACTGACGTCGAAACTGTCTAGATCGCCCTCCCAGGGAAGGTCCGGTGAATAGGCTTCGGTATGCATGCGCTCTCTCCCAAAGACGCAGGTTCCATGGAGTTAATACGGCTGAGCATCTGTCGCCAGAGGAGCATCTTCCAGCTGCCCCGGCCCAGTGCTAGCTGACCAAGTAGTAAGCCGAAAAAACCAAGACGTAGGCGACGGCGTAGTAATAAAAAATTGCTTTTGGTGGCATTAAATTCCCTCCCGTTACTCTTCCACTGTGCGTGACTTTTTGCCCGGCTTCAACCAATCTCTTGAATTACTCAGCCTCACGGTTGGTATGATCCAAAGGAGATTGCCAGGATGACACGCTATCGACTATACGGCGGCGGTGGGTCGCCGTATTCCCACAAGATGCGGGGAATTCTGCACTATCGACGACTGCCCTTTGATTGGGTGCAGATAACACCAGCCGTGCGCGCGCAAATCCAACACGGTGGCCCGCCAGTGATTCCAGTGCTGGAACTGCCAGAGGATGGCAGCCTGCACGTGGATTCGACCCCGCTGGCGCTGATGCTCGAGGACCGGCATCAGCAGCGCTCCATCATTCCCGATGATCCTGCCGTGGCCTTTTTGTGTTACCTGATCGAGGACATGGCGGATGAGTGGGTAACGAAAATGATGTTCCACTACCGCTGGGATCTGGAAGTCGATCAGCAGTACAGCGCGCGGCAAATCATCAGCGATAACACGCCGGGCCTTCGAGGGGAGGCGCTAGCACGAGCGGCGGAAGCTATTCGTCAGCGTCAGGTAAGTCGTATGCCCCTGGTGGGCTGCACACCCCAAAACAAACCCATCATCGAGCAGAGCTTTCACGAACTGCTGGCGATCTTGGACAGCTTTGCAACCCGGGATGAATACCTGTTCGGAACCCGGCCCTCCCTGGCGGATTTTGGTTTGTTCGGTCAACTGAAGACCTTGGCCAGTGACCATACACCGATGCTGATAATGCGCAGTACAGTGCCCAGCGTATACGACTGGGTCCGAAGGCTGGAAGATAGCAGCGGCATCGACGGGCAGTGGCATCAGCTCATGCAGCTGCGGCCGGCGGTAAACCAGCTGCTGGAATTTACCGGGCGCTATTACCTGCCTTTTTTGCAGGCCAACGCCAATGCTGCGGAGTCCGGGGCCTCGGACTTTAGCCTAACCCTTGCTGAGCGCACCTATACCCAGCCGACCTTTAAGTATCAGGTGAAGTGCTATCGCCGTCTTAAAGCGCTGCTGGAAAAACACCAAGGCCCGACTCTCAACAAGCTGTTGGATGAGACCGGCTGTCTGGACTATCTGCAGTAAACGCTAACGCTTGACCAGAGGGGATGTTGGGCGATAGGTGGGCTTGAGAGGGGCT
>CAZWQK010000252.1:0-3268 GCA_964635835.1 uncultured Pseudomonadales bacterium | reverse complement strand
TCGTCAACATGGATCGCAAGAATCGCACCATCGGCTTGTCCATCAAGGCCAAGGACATTGAAGAAGAGCGACAGGCGGTCAAAGAGCATCAGAAGCAGGAGAGCGACCGCTCTGGCCCTGCCACCCTGGGCGACTTGATCAAAGCACAAATGAACAAGCCGGAAGACGACTAGGCGCTGCCTGGTCAAAACCGTCACGTTAATTTGGGGCTAGCCGAGCGCAACCGATGAGTGAAGCAGGGATGAGTGAAGCAGTGATGAGTGAAGCAAGGATGACAAAGTCTGAGCTGATTGACCGCATGGTCGAGGCTCAGGCTCATGCCAGCGGGCTGCAGCTCACCAGCAAGGACGTGGAACTGGCGGTGAAAACCATGCTGGAACAAATGTCCGCGGCCCTGGCGTCCGGCGGTCGCATCGAAATACGGGGGTTTGGCAGTTTTTCGCTGCACTATCGAGCCCCTCGTATTGGTCGCAACCCCAAAACCGGCGAGTCAGTCGGACTGGCTGGGAAACATGTACCGCATTTTAAGCCGGGCAAAGAACTGCGCGACCGCGTGAATGCAGCCCTCCAGCGCAGTCAGGGGCATTCAGAAGAATCCTAGAGACGGCGTCGCCGCCGGAGTTCGCTATGTCATGGCTTAAAACCCTGTTCTTTTTTTCCACGCTGGTGCTGGTGTTTTTATTCGCCGCCTTGGCAGTGAATCAACAGCAGGTGGCCCTGAGCTTTGTGACTTGGCAGACGCCGTTTACCCTGAGCATTTTTTGGTGGTTATTGATGGCCCTGCTGCTCGGAGTGCTGTTGGGGTGGCTGTATAACCTGGTCAGGCATCTGCCCCTGCGCCTGCAGGTGCGCAAGTTGACCAAGGCCTTGGCCGCAGCAGAACAGGCTCTGGAAACGCATGCTTCTGTGCAGGTCGAAGAATCTCAAGGCACCGCCCCAGTCAAGCAAACCTCGCGGCCAAACCCAGAACCACAAAAACCCACACGCTGAGAGGCTGAAACTGGCAAGACACCAGGTTCATTGCGCTATTGGCCGGTAGGACCCCCCGGTAGGGTTGCAGCTCCACTAGAAAAGGAGACTGCTATGAGTATTTCCCTCGATCACACAACATCAGTCCGTTGGCGGCGAATATTAGTGCCCGCAGTGATTTGCTGGGCCTTGGGCTCAACCGCCTTCCCGGGATGGGTTAGCGCAGGGGTGTTGGCTGCGCCACTTCCTTACCTTGCGGCTAACGATGCCCGCCCAAGCCAAAAGGTCGCATCGGGCGTAACTGCCACCGTTGACCTAAACACCGCCACTGCAGATCAGTTGGCTGCCGCGCTGAGTGGCGTGGGGGCGTCCAAGGCTAAGGCGATAGTCCGTTATCGCACGGAGGTTGGACCCTTCCGCGACGTGCGAGAACTCGAAGAGGTAAAAGGCATTGGCCCAAGAATACTAGCCGTGAATAAAGAGCGTATTACGGTGAGTAAACCCAAGGGCTAGACCAAAGGCTTTTTTTTTGCTGTGGTGACGGAACGCGGTTTGTTTCGTTACTGCTGCATGGTGATAATGTCTCTCAGTCAGGAGAACGAAAGAAAGCTAAAAAAAGCGAGAAAAAGCGAGAAAAAGCGAGAAAGAGGGGAACATGAGCGCTATCTGGAGTCCGATGTGTCAGCGGTTTGGTATCGACAGCCCGATATTTGGTTTCGCTCACGATGTGGAAACCGTTGCGGCGATTACGAACGCCGGAGGCTTTGGGGTTTATGGGGCGACCCGCCGATTCCCCGAGGAGATCACTCAGGAGTTGGCGCAAATTCGCCACCTTGTGGGTAATCGACCCTTCGGTGTTGATCTCGTATTGCCTCCGGGCATGCCAGAGCACAATTCCCGCGAGGCCATAGAGGCGGAGATTCCCTCGGAGCACTTTGCATTTGTCGAGGAACTGATTCAGCGCCATGGCGTGCCCAAGGCCACCAAGCCCGGCATGCGCACTCGCTTCATTCGTTCCAAGGAAATAGAGCAACAGCAGCTGCGCGCGGTGATGGAAAGTGATGTCGATATGCTGGCCTGCGGCATTGGCGCTCCCGGGGACATTATTGCTGAGGCCAAGGAACGAGGTAAGTGCACCCTGGCCCTGATTGGTAGCCCTCACCACGTGCCTAAGGCTGTCGCCGCGGGCGTGGAGATTCTGGTGGCCCAAGGCTACGACGCAGGTGCGCATACGGGTCCCATAGGCACGTATTCCCTGGTGCCGCAAATTGTCGATGCTGCCGGAGATATTCCTGTGCTGGCTGCCGGAGGTGTGGCAACGGGGCGCCATATTGCGGCGGCTTTGGCCATGGGCGCACAAGGTGTTTGGCTTGGCACGGCCTGGCTGCTTTCCACAGAGCATCAGGGCGACATGCATCCGGTGAACCGTGACAAGCTGATTCAGGCGGGCAGTGCAGACACGGTGATCACCCGATCCGAAAGCGGCAAGCCGTTTCGTCAGGTGCGCACGGGATGGAGCCAAGCCTGGGAAGCGGAAGGTGCACCCGCACCGCTGAAGATGCCCTACCAGGACGTGCTGGTTGGTGATTTGCTCGGCGCCATTGAAGAGCATGACATCGAGCCGCTGATTCATTCCGGTGCCGGACAGAGCATTGCGTATTTTAACGACGTAAAACCCGTGGCGGCGATCATGGCTGAACTCATCGACGAGACGGCTACTGTTTTACGCAATCAAACCCGTTTCTTGCAACAACCCTAGGTGGCAGAGTCCATGCGCAACACTCATTGGCGCGGCAGATGCGCAGCCCTGCTGCTGTTCAGCACAGTCCTCGTTGGCTGTTCCAGTCTTGATCTGGCATCTCAGCCCACCACGGCAACGCCGCTATCAGGGGTGTGGCTGGTGGATGATGCCGCTTCGGATGATGTGAAATCTGCAATGCGTCCGGACAAGCGCTTGCTTGGGTCTCGTCGTTTGTCTACTCGTGCGGAGATCGAACGCATTCTACGGGGTTCCGGTTTGGCCCTTGTTGCTAACGAGTTTCAGGTTCTGGAAGCGGACCGAATTGAGATAGAGCTGGGCAGCGATTCCATGGGTGTGCAGCATCGCCCTGGGGTTTACCGTGACGTCAGCTGGGGTGTTAGAGCGCGGGGCATTTGGGAGGTGCAGGCCGGGTGGCAGGAGGATGTGCTGGTGGTGGTCTCAAAGACCAATGGCATCTCGGTGACCGAGCGCTATACGCTGGTAAACCGCAATCGCTTGTTGGTGGCCTTAGAGATTCAAGCTGACGGCAACAAACGC
>CAZWQK010000251.1:0-3299 GCA_964635835.1 uncultured Pseudomonadales bacterium | reverse complement strand
GTTGCCGGGATGAAAACCCGGAGTCCTAGGCCTCTAGACGATGGGGACTAAGTCGGTTTCGTCATGGTTCGTACCCGGTTGGCCGCGGCGTTCCCTGACGAAGCGGCGCATTCTATGAGTGCGCTGTTTCACAGTCAAGGTTTTGCAGCGGGGTTTCTCCGTGCCCCAAGCCCACCCACAGTTTGCAACAAGATGGATCTGGAGGCAGATGCAAACCCACCGGCTGGCGTGCCGCATCCACGCTCCTTAAAACTTCAGACCCACGCCCAAACTGTAGGTTGTGTCGGTCTTTTTGTTGTCTGCCGGCGGGTCGCTTTCATAGGCGAAGTCTACGCGAAATGCAGTGTCGATACGGCTATTAAAGGCATAGCGTATGCCCGTAGAAGAAGAAATCACCTGGCTCTTCTCGCCCTCAAGGAGCTGCAGAACGGACTGACGAGAAAAAACCTCGATGGTCTTTGCCTGAAAAAAGCGCTGATAATCAACGCCCAGCCGCATGGCTGGCTTGGTGGTGCTATTCCCGTCAATGTCCTCTTGCACAGCACTTAAGCTAAGGTCTGACGCCAAGTTTTCGCGGGGGCTGTCGATAAACCGCACCCCTACACCCGCACCCAGAGTAATACGTGAATCAATGTCCTTGAGCGTATCTTGAAAGTACTCGACATTGACCGCCCCGTACCAACGCTCCGAGATGAAACGCCTGTAGCCATAGTCAATGTCCAGCTGATCCTTGGTAACAAGACCTTCGCCTTCTTCTTTTGTTATCAGCGCGGTAACCGAATGCTCCCGGGATCCTACGGCGTAGTCGGCCTCGAGTAACACATTTGAAGCCTCTGCGGTGGTGTTGCCATCCGACAGTGACAGCGCCAGATCCAGGCTTGCACCCCACTGGGGAGACCCTTCCGTTGCGCCATTCAAGCTTGGTGTTGCGGATCGAATGTCCGCTAGCTTTATGCCGACAGTCCGATCCGTGGTTTGCACCTGCTGACCTTGTTCATTGATGAAAAACCCCTCAGTCACACCACTGGCAAGGCGCACTATAAAAGGAGTCTGCGTTTGCAGCGCCTGAATCTGGTTCAGATCCAAACTCACGGTACCGGCGTAGGTGGTCTCTAAAACGGCCACGCCATCGCCAATGCTGTCCAAACGACCGGACAGCTTGTCCCCATTGGTCATAACAATCACGTCGGCTGAAGCTGGGGCGGCGGCACAAAGGCCTCCAATCAGAAGGAGAGTGCGAAACATCTGTAAATTCTTATTCTTTTTTTACTGCTAATTTGCTGGGCTGGCCCTTGCCAATGCCCGGGTCTAGACGAGGAAATTTTTACCCACCCAATGTCGAGCAAAATGCTCTGCGCTGCGCCCATTGCGCGCACCTCGGGCCAGCGCCCAGCGCAGGGCCTCAGACCTGTACGCCTCAAGCTGAAAAACCGCATCCGTTGCGCGCTCGGCACCAATCGTCGCTACCAAACGAGCGACAGCATGCTCAACCATGTCCAGGTACTCTTGTTGGCGCACTGGGTAAAACGAAAGCCAAAGCCCAAAACGATCCGATAGTGAGATCTTTTCCTCCACCGCTTCACCGTGGTGCAGCTCACCATCCACCAATTTGCTGTTGGCATTATCCGAAGCCTTCTCCACCAATAGGTGACGCCGGTTGGAGGTGGCGTAAATCAAGACGTTAGAAGCCCGCGCCAGCACAGAGCCCTCAAGCACGCTCTTCAGCGATTTATAGGACGGGTCGTCGTCTTCAAAGGACAGGTCGTCACAAAAGACGATAAAAAAGTAAGGGCGGCCTGCCAGCTGGTCGATAACCAGGGCCAGATCTGGTAACGCGTCTTTGCCGACTTCTACCAGGCGCAGTCCCTGATCCGCGTAGTCTGCAAGTAGCGCCTGCACTAGCGAAGATTTACCGGAACCTCGAGACCCCCACAGCAGGGCGTTGTTAGCGGGCAGCCCTGCCAAAAACTGTTCTGTATTTTGCTGTAAAGCCTGTTTTTGGCTGTCCACGTGAAGCAAGTCACTGAGCGTAATATCTCGGGTCTCGCCGTAACCCACCATTCGTGACAACCAGCGACCACGAGTCCAGCCGGCTGCGTGGTGTTGCTGCCAATCAACCTCTTGAACCGCGGGTACAAGGGCTAAAAATCGTTGCGCGAGTTGTCGCCAGAGACCCGCATCGTCCTCGGCTTTGTTATCGTTTGCCAAGCTGCACCACATTGGTTGTTTGTTTATGAAACAGCTCGGCACTGCCGTTTTGGTCGGTCAAGCTGATGACCCCGGGCTGAAAGTACTGCAGCTGAAACTCTCGCCGTTCACCACCGGTCAGCGTCAGCGTACTGCCGCGGTATTGCCAGGAACCTTGGTCGACCTGAGTGCCCATGCGCCATTGGTACTGACCGGCGTCTAATTTCCCTGAGAGCGACAACACGCCGTCGTTGCGCTGGGACGCCCATTGTCCCGGCAGATCCAGGTCTCCAAGCCAAGTCAGCCGCGCTCTGCGGTTGCTGCGAAGATAAACAATCACCAAGCCGACAATCAGCAGCGTGATCAGTACTGACATGTCTTTCGCCTCAACAGGATAAGTTTGCTCCGAGCCTTTAATGAGTTTACCGACGGCCTGGCGGCTTGGCCGCTTTTCGCTTCACGGATCGCGCAGTTTGCCATAGGCCCCTGCATAAGCGAACATCGTTGGGTTCCTTTGGGGAGAGCAAGACTGAGGCAACGGTCATACCGACAGCTGCCACCAAGTTTTATCAGTGAGGAGAGAATCATGTCTGACGGCCCAGCAACGCCAAAACCTGCCGCCACCATATTGCTGCTGCGCCCCGGGGGGTCAAACCTTGAGGTATTTATGGTAGTGCGCCACCACCAAATCGACTTTGCCTCAGGCGCCCTGGTATTCCCTGGGGGCAAAGCTGATCCTCAAGACTTCGACGAGGCACTGATTCCTTATCTTCGCGGTGCTGAACAAAACACCGACATGCGAGCAGCGCAGGTGAGCGCCATCAGAGAGGCCTTCGAGGAATGCGGTATTCTCCTGGCCAGAGAAGTCGGCACCGACGACTTAATCAGCGGTGACCGCCTGGCGCAGCTGCAAGATGCACGAGAGCCCATGAACAAAGGCGAAATTTCACTGCTAGCCTTTTTGCAGCAAGAAAAGCTCGAACTGGCCTGTGACACCCTCACCCACTTCGCACACTGGATCACCCCGCCCATGATGCCAAAGCGTTTTGACACTCACTTTTATCTGGCTATACCGCCTGCGGATCATATTGCCGTGCACGACGGCTATGAGT
>CAZWQK010000250.1:0-3327 GCA_964635835.1 uncultured Pseudomonadales bacterium | reverse complement strand
CATTGACTCACTTCGAGGCGGCGGTCCCTATGCGCTTGATACAGAAACCACTGGCCTGGAGGTACTAAATGGGCATCGCATCATTGAGATCGGGGCGGTGGAGGTAGTAAATCGGCGCTTAACCGGCCGCACGTTCCACAAGTACATAAATCCAGATCGGGAAATTGATGACGGCGCTAAGGATGTTCACGGCATTACGGAAGCTTTTCTTGCGGACAAACCGCGGTTCGCTGAAGTTTGGCCAGAGCTGGATACTTTTCTGCGGGGCGCAGAACTGGTGATTCACAACGCGCCCTTCGACGTGGCGTTTCTAGATTCAGAAATAGCGCGTTTAAGTCCGACCTCTAATCAGTCAGTCCGGCGGCTTGAGGATTTCTGTCAGATTACCGATTCACTGGCTATCGCTCGACACAAGCATCCCGGGCAGAAAAACAGCCTGGACGCGTTATGTCGCCGTTACATGGTTGATAATTCCCAGCGTCAGCTGCACGGCGCATTGCTGGATGCGGAGATCCTCGCTGACGTTTATCTATTGATGACCGGCGGTCAGGCCCAGATGTTTTCCGGTGGGTCCTCTCAGGAGGGGAAGGCCGCCGCGGAAACTCAGGAACGCCCTCAGGCGCTGGACGTGTCGGGCTTGAAGGTGATTAGCCCGGTGGCCGAGGAAGTCGAGGCCCATGACGCCCTGCTTATGCTGCTGGATCAACACAGTGACGGTCGGACGCTATGGCGTCGTTAATTTTTGTAAGCCGCCGATAGGGGCGCTGCCGATGAGGCTTAAAGCTCCGTCACGCCGGGTTCTACAGCCAAGCTTTCGGCCCTAACGCGGCCATCTGCAGGCGCCGTTGAATTATGCCTCTGCGCTTTGGATTTTGACCGCCTCAAAGCTACCCTGCTGCAATGCGGCGACAAGGTCTTGCTCATTGGCTATGGGTTGGTCGAACCGCGTGCCGCACCGACCAATATGGCTGACGATGTGCGCGTCGCTGCCGCCAATACCCTGGTACCCCAATGTTTTAGCCATGTCCATAGACACTTGGTCCTCATTGTCGCGGCTGCCTCCATTATAGATCTCGACGATTTCAACGCCTTCAGGTACGCCAAATTCTTCCAGATGAGCTGACATCCCAACGCGCTTCCTTCCCGGGTGACAGGGTACAGCCACGGCGCTGTGGGCTTTGCAGGCGGCAATCACATCAGCAAGAGCCAAGTGAATATTAGTAAAGTCGAAAGCTTCCTGAAGCGCTGGAGTGACTCCGAATACCAGGACATGACCATACTCGGTCTCGACTTCGGCTCCTTTCAGAATAGTTAGGCCAAATTTTTTCCCCAGCTCGGAATAATCAGATTCATTATCGAACTGACGATGCTCGGTGAGCACAAAGCCGTCGATAGGAATATTTTTGGCGCTAATCCACTGACAATAGTTTTGTACCTTGGCGCGACCGTCGTCGGATTTGATGGAGTGAGCGTGTAGATCCAAAATCATGGAAAGTTCCCCTGAAAATAAAAGTTAGTAGTTAGGTGATAGCGGCCCAAAGCGCTTCGATCTGCTTCACTAGGTGTGCCTGATCGGCGGAATTATCGATAATCTGGTTGGCGTGTTGACGACGTTGGTCGTTGCTAAGCTGGGCATCCAGCCGAGCCTGTACCGCCGCTGGATCCAGGTTGTCTCGGGCGCAGGCTCGTTCAATAGCAACGGCCGGGTCGACTACGGTTACCCACACCTGGTCAACCAGGTCTAGCCATTGGGCCTCGATTAACACGGCGGCCTCTAAAACCACGGGCCTTGCTGCATCGGCTTTCAGGGCCGCGGTGATTTCGACTTCAGCCATCCGACGAATGGCTGGCCAGACGATGTCGGTCAGTTGTTTCAACGCGACTTCATTGCCGAACACCTTGTCGCCCAGAACTCGACGATCGATTTCGCCATCTTCTCCCACCACGTCAGCGCCAAAAGTGGTTACCACTTGGCTGAAGGCGTCACTGCCCTTGAGATAGGCGGAATGGCCGAGCTTGTCTGCGTCGATTACGTAAGCGCCGAGAAAGCCTAGTGTTTTTGCTACGGTAGATTTGCCCGACGCGATGCCACCTGTAAGACCAATGATCAAAGCCACGCTCCCCAAAAACTATTAATTCTATCCGGCTGGTCACGGGAATTCGACCACGGGTATGATGATGCCATGAATCGTTTTCAAGCAACTATCAACATCACCTTTGTCCAACCTGACGGCACCAGGGAAGTGCACGCCGGGCCGATCGGGGATCACGTAATGGATGTGGCTGTCGATAACGGCGTGCCGGGCATCATTGGACAGTGCGGAGGTGGCTGCACCTGCTGTACCTGCCACGTTTGGGTTGATCCCCAATGGCGGGATCTGGCCGGGCAGCCTCATGGCGACGAAGAGGAGTTGCTAACCTACGCTGTGGGGGTATCCCCGCGGAGCCGTCTTGCCTGTCAGATGCGTTTGACCGAGGACTTGGATGGCTTAGTGGTGGAGATACCCTTTGAGACCGGCTAGAGCAGGTTAGCGTCGTGGCCGATGCGATAGGCACTGAAGGCTAGTAGCAATGCGCAAACCAGTTCAAAGGCGATGAATACGGTGGCAAATTCAGCGCCGTAAACTGCCCAGGCTAAAGTGCGGAAAGTTGCGGCGAGAAAGAGCAAGAGCCCGGCACTTTGCAGGTAGTGGCCCTTCTTCGTGATAGCCCCCAACCAGCACATCACGGCGGTGAAAACAAAGAAGGCAGTGAGGTCACCCAACTGTGTGCTTCTAGCGAGGCCCTCTAGGTAGGGCATACCCAGGCTCGCCGCTGCTGCGCTGGGATCAAAAATCCAGGAGATCGAGTTGTGGGTCATGACGGTACCGATTAGACCGGCGATGATGCGGTAGGCCACAGATATTTTCCTTTTGCTAGTGGATACGCCCTAAGGCCCAAATCCTAGCCTTAGAACCCAAGGCTTTTCAAATCCCCGGGGCTAATTGGGTTTCTGCCACACCCCACGTACTATGAGCACCAGACAACCAGAGGTCAGAGATGAAGTTAGCCGAGAAAAAAATCGTTATTACCGGTGGGGCCGGGGTCTTAGGTCAGGGCGTTGCACGAGTGGCTCAGGCCCAGGGAGCCGAAGTGGTGCTGCTGGATGTAGTTGTGCCTCAAGAAGGTACCGTCGGTAGGTTGCTACGGGTGGATCTTACCGACCCCGATGCGCTCTCAGCGTGTTTTGATCAGATCGGTGATTTTGATGTACTGGCTAACATCGCCGGTGGCTTCGATATGGGACCGGCGGTTTGGGAAACCGATGATGCGTTGTGGGACGCCTTG
>CAZWQK010000249.1:0-3357 GCA_964635835.1 uncultured Pseudomonadales bacterium | reverse complement strand
TGGCCTTACGTTGGCCCTGCTTCTACGCCACCTTTGCCCTGCTAATCACCTAACGTGTTACGTTACTTTTACTCACTTTTTAACAATAGCAAAAATATCATATTTCCCGAACATTCTGAAAGCTAATCTTTGGTTCATGTCCATGCTGAACCAACGCATTATTCAGGCGCGCCGACAGCGCAAGCTTTCTCAAGCAAACCTTGCGGAACGCCTGAACGTTACTCGAACCGCCATCAGCCACTGGGAAACTGGGCGATCTAAACCTTCCACCAAGCATATCGAGCGAATCGCTGCGGCTCTGGGCGTCGACGCGAGTTGGCTCATTTCCGGCAAGAAATCCACCTTATCCCCAAGCACCCCTGCTCAAAATGACTATGGGGCAAAAGCAGCATCGAACTCGGTTCGTGAAGACCGGTCAAACTACGGTGCTCTGTTCGACCGGGAAACTTTCAAGGTCGCCGATGCCTACTTTGCTCTGAACCGAACCCAGCGCAAGATCATTCGAGATATGCTCAAAGCCCTTGGAAACGCATCCTGAACCCGTCTTAGTTACCCGAGGGCAAGAAGCCTCCAGGCTTGATCGTCAACCGAAAGTGCTCAAAGAGCGCGGCGCGCTGGGTCAGTGCTGATGTTGATTCCCAGCTCCCGACCTACAAAGGGCGGCACATAGACGGCTATGCACCGCTTAGTACCCGGGAACACCTGGCTTAGCCCTCCACGAGGGCCTGATAAACACGCACCCGCAGTTCCCGCCGAATGGGGTAAGTGGACGAGGGGCGCAGCTGGGTGAAAAAAATCACGAACAAGTCCTCTTCTGGGTCAATCCAGAAAAACGTGCTGGCCGCGCCGCCCCAGTGATGTTCGCCCACGGAGGCGACGATAGATGCCTTGGCCGGATCCAACACCACTGCGAACCCAAGACCGAAACCGATGCCGTCGTAGCTGGTTTCACTCCATACTGGCTGGCCCATGCCGGCCATGTCGCTGTTATTTGGCAGCTGATTGGAGCGCATATATTTGATGGTTTTCGGTGCGAGTAAGCGCTCACCATCCAGCTCACCTAAATTGAGCAGCATTTGACAAAATCTTGCGTAATCCCCAATGGTGCCAACCAAACCGCCGCCACCAGAATCCGAGGTTGGCGGCGACAGATAAACCGAATTCTCGGCGCTGTCCGCCAGCTTCAACCCCCCTCTTTCGCTTTGAGGCACGGCTTTGGACGCGGCGCCAATACTGCTCATATCGCCTCCGACCTCGGGCACATATAAGGCTGCAAAGCGCCCCTGATTGTGCTCGGGCACCCAAAAGGCTGTGTCGTGCATCTGCAGCGGTGCAAAAATATGCTGCTGACAAAAATCGCTCAGACTCATCCCCGCCCAGATTTCTACCAGCCGGCCCAAAACGTCCGTCGCCACCGAGTAATTCCACTGACTGCCGGGCTGGCAAATTAACGGGCTTTGGGCCAGACGCTGAACGATATCCGCTAGGGATTCTGTGCGACTTTGAAACTCGATGTTGCGCTCTCGATAACAGGCATCCACCGGGTTTGAGTTCATAAAGCCGTAGGTCAAACCCGACGTATGGTTCATCAGGTGTCGCACCAGCATGGGCGCTGTCTGGGCTGTGGTTTGGCTGACCGACGCATCGCCTCCGACCCAGACCGGCGTATCAGCAAACTCCGGAATAAACTTTGCTACCGGATCATCGAGCTGAAAGCAGCCTCGTTCGTAAAGCATCATGGCGGCAACCGTGGTCACCGGCTTACTCATGGAGTAAATGCGCACAATGGTGTCCAATTCAAAGGCTTTGCCGAGTTCCTTATCGGCAAAGCCCGTCCTTTGCTGATAAGCCACCTTGCCGTGTCGGGCGATCAGCGTGCTAGCGCCAGCCAACCGGCCTTGGCTGACCTGCTCCTCCAGCCACTGGGTCACTCGCTGCAAGCGCTCTTCTGAAAATCCGGCAATTGCCGGATCGACGGTTTCCAGCACAGATTTTCTCCCCAAAACTCTTGAATTCCCACAACAAATGGGCAAATGGACGCCCCGAACTATCGAACCACACCCTTCCTGCGCCTGGAAAAGCCCTCGATATTGACCTAGTAGTGATCCGGACAGTGGGGCGAGTGGTTGGTCATGAAGGTCTGATTGGCGGCAGCAATTCCCTCAGGCGACCCAGACAACATCCCCCAGTTTGCCAGGGTTTGTGCACTGTACATACCGCTGAATAAACCGGCCAGCGCCCGCATGGATACGCAGACGTCGGGGGTTCTCTGGCTAACGCTGACCTGAGAGTCCTGGTCGACATCCCCCGAAGTCTGAAGCAGCCAGCGGCCATTGTTCCACGGTGCTAAATCGTCGCCGGCAATTTCCAGAACCAAGCTGGACGCTTGGCCATAGCCACGCTGAGCCAGCGCCCGGGGCGCATCCACCACCCGCCACCAGGTTGCTTCGATGTCCTGGGTGTGAAGCATGCGCGGCTCGGCCAGCATGGCTTGCGCAGGGTCGTCCATAGGAGCGTTGGGCCAAGCAACTCGGCCCACTAAATCGTGTCGAGATAAAAATTGCCAAAGGCTCTGATAGGCCGCCATGTCCAAGTACGCCAGGTCACGAATCTTGATTTCCTGGGGCCTGGCTCGATGGGCAACTTGGCCTGCTCGCAGGGTATAAACCACGTAGCCTCGCGGCTCCTGAACCGTGCCAGCCAAGGCCACATACACAGGCCCATCAGCTGCGTTACCTCCCTCCTCAGACAGCACGCTGTTTAACCAGAGGGATTTGCCTCGGTGAATATAGCCCATACGGTCGGCGATAAAGGCTCGGTAAACCTCTCGAAGGGGCTCAAGAACCTCGGCGGGGCCATGCCGGGTTACGGGCAGTAGCGGCTGGTTGGAATCGAGGAACACAATGTCCGCAGTATCAACCGCGTAGTTGCGATTAAGTCCCGCCGGCGCGAAGCCATAGCGTTGATAGATTGCGGCCTGAGAAGCCCACAGCCCGGCCATGCTTTGACCACGGTCCCGCTGCTGGGCAAAGGCTTGGGCCATGATTCGACGCACCAAGCCGCGCCGCCGGTATTCGGGCCGGGTGCCCACCACCGAAA
The DNA here is from genome assembly GCA_964635835.1 of uncultured Pseudomonadales bacterium. Taxonomy (GTDB): domain Bacteria; phylum Pseudomonadota; class Gammaproteobacteria; order Pseudomonadales; family Azotimanducaceae; genus UBA4421. Next base: position 258 of record CAZWQK010000249.1, on the reverse strand, counting down.
TGCCGGCCATGGCCATGGCGCGGCCGTTGGCGCGAATGGTAAAAGGAAAGGCGGCAAACGAGGTGGCCATGAGCATCTGGCCTTGGTCATTGGTCGCCGTTGGATCAAATGCGCACAGGGTCCATTCCGGGCGCGTCCCTGAGGCTGAGATATTGTCCTCACCGTCACCGAAGGCGCCGCCATAAGAATAGGAGGCCATTAATCCAAGCTGAGCCATTTCCTCTGGTTCAGCAGGACGAATGTCAAAATCCATAGAGC
>CAZWQK010000248.1:0-3364 GCA_964635835.1 uncultured Pseudomonadales bacterium | reverse complement strand
GGGCTCATAACCCGAAGGTCGTGGGTTCAAATCCTGCCCCCGCTACCACAACAAGGTGGCTAACGCGTTCAAGTTAGCCCGTGGCTATGGCCGTACGCTTGGTTGCGCGAAACAAGCGTCGCATTCCCCATAGTCTGCTTGGCTCGATGGAGTCAGGAGAGTCGCGTGACACATTGGGCTTTAGGCCCTTTTTTTGTGTCTGATTTTTAGGTCGTGATAGCGAAAGCCATGGCTCAGCGTTTTGCAAAGCTAGGGTGGCAACACAGGTTGGATGCTTGAATAACAAAGAGCTACAGATTGAAGAACTGATCGCGCCAACCGTTGAGGCGCTGGATGCCCAGGTGTGGGGCGTGGAATACCTTAGCCAGGGTAAGTACAGCGTGCTGCGTATCTATGTTGAGCGTGACGAAGGCGTCAGCGTGGATCTTTGTGCAGAAGTGAGTCGCCATGTAAGCGACCTGCTCGATGTTGAAGAGATAATGCCCGAAGCCTACACGCTAGAGGTTTCGTCACCGGGAATAGACCGGCTGTTGTTCAAGCCCGATCAGTATTTGTCCCACGTGGGCGAGAAGCTCGATGTACGGCTGAGCTACCCCTATGAGGGCCGTAAAAAAATAATTGGATTGTTGGCGGGCATTGAAGATGACTCCGTCGTGTTGCAGCTAGACAGCGACGAGTATCTGTTGCCGCTGGAAAATGTTCAAAAGGCGCGAATCGTGCCGGTTTTTGATTGAGGAAGGTTTAGCGTATGAGTAAAGAAATACTCTCGGTGATCGAGTCCGTGTCCCACGAGAAAGGCGTGCCCCAAGAAATTATCTTTGCTGCCATGGAAGCTGCTTTGGCCATGGCGACTAAGAAAAAGTACGGGGAAGACGCGGAATTTCGGGTAGCCATTGATCGTGAGTCGGGTGAATACGAGACCTTCCGAACCTGGACGGTAGTGGACTTCGACAATCTGGAAGAAGAGGAAGAGCCGAACCCGGCGGCCCAGTACAGTGTTGCCCAGGCCCAGGAAATAAAATCCGATGCTGACTTAGGCGATGTCCTTGAAGAGCAAGTGGAGTCTGTGGAGTTTGGTCGCATCGCGGCGCAGACCGCCAAGCAGGTCATTGTGCAGAAAGTACGAGAAGCCGAGCGCGCCCAGATTGTTGAAATGTACCAGTCGCGGATCAATGACCTAATCAGTGGAACGGTAAAGAAACTTGGGCGCGATAGCGTCATCATCGATCTTGGCAACAACGCTGAGGGTATTTTGACTCGGGAACACCTGATTCCCAGGGAAGTCTTCCGTGTAGGCGATCGCTTGCGTGCCATGCTTGTGGAAATACGGCCGGATAATCGCGGCCCGCAGTTAGTACTGTCGCGCACGGTGCCCTCGATGCTGATAGAGCTATTCAAAGTCGAAGTGCCAGAGATTGCGGAAGACGTAATCCAGATTCTCGGCGCAGCTCGTGATCCAGGTTCGCGGGCCAAGATCGCCGTGCAAACCAATGACGGGCGTATTGATCCGGTTGGGGCATGCGTGGGCATGCGTGGCTCCCGCGTGCAGGCCGTCTCTGGTGAACTGGCCGGTGAGCGCATTGATATTGTGCTTTGGGATGAAAACCCAGCGCAGCTGACCATTAATGCGATGGCGCCTGCCGAGGTCGCCTCCATCGTGCTGGACGAAGAAAGCCACTCCATGGACATCGCAGTAACCGAAGAAAATTTGGCTCAGGCCATTGGCCGAGGGGGTCAAAACGTTCGCCTTGCCAGTGATTTATGCGGCTGGTCGTTGAATATCATGACCGAAGAGGAAGCCGCCCAAAAACTCGAGGAAGAGTCGAGCAAATTCGTCAGCGAGTTCATCGAATATCTGTCCGTGGACGAAGACGTAGCGGAAGTGCTGGTGGAGGAAGGGTTCACGACCCTTGAGGAAGTCGCCTACGTGCCGATGGAAGAGATTCTTGCCATCGAAGGATTCGACGAAGAGATCGTTACCGAGCTTCGAAACCGAGCGAAAGACGCACTGCTGACCAAGGCTATTGCCAGCGAAGAAGCGCTAGGTGATGCCCGACCAGCTGATGATCTGCTAGAAATGCGAACGATGACTCGTGAACTCGCCTTCAAGCTGGCAGGAAACGAAGTGGTGTGCATGGAAGATTTGGCCGAGCTGTCGGTTCCAGAATTGTTGGATATCGAACCGGCGCTCAGCGAAGAAGACGCAGCGGCGTTAATTATGATTGCCCGAGAGCCCTGGTTCGCTGAAGCAGAATCAGAGACGGCTTAACTTGGGATCGCGAAGTGGCAGTGCACGTGAAGTAGAAGAGACAAATAAAGAAGGCTCAAAAGACCTGTTTTTTTGAGTAGGAGTGATTGATGGCTGAAGTAACGGTTAAACAACTTGCAGATACGGTAGGGGCACCGGTAGAGCGCCTGCTCAAGCAGATGCAGCAAGCGGGACTTTCGCATAAAGCGGAAGACGAGGCCGTGAGCGAGCAAGAAAAGCAGACCCTGCTGGCTTATTTAAAAGGCAGCCATGGCGAAGCGAGCAAGCCCGCAGAAAAAATCACTCTCAAGCGCAAGAGCACGGGCACGCTAAAATCTGGTCAAGGTCGTGCTGGCCGCAGCGTCACCGTCGAGGTGCGGCGTAAACGAACCTACGTAAAGCGCTCAGAACTCGAATCCCAAGAGGCAGCTCAGGCCCCTGAGCCATTAGTCTCCCAAAGTGAGCTTGAAGCCCGGCGGATTCAGGAAGAGGAAAAGGCCCGGCAGGAAGCCGAAGAGCAGGCACGATCAGCGGAACTCGAGCGCAAGGCAGAAGCCGAGCGCAAGGCGGAAGAAGAGCGACAAAAAGCAGAGGAGCTAAAGCTTCAGCAAGAACAGGAACGTAAAGCCGCAGAGAAGCAGGCAAAGGAGCCTGCATCTATCTCCGCAGCCGATCTTCAGGCCAAGGAACAATCCGAGCAGCGTGGTGGCAAACGCTCACGAGGACGAGAGCGCTCGGCGGCACCAGAGAAAGGTCGTCGTCGCGAGCTCAGCCTGAAGTCCGAGCGCAGGAACCGCCGGCGTCCTGTTCAGCGTGAAACCGCCCTTCAGGTTGATCAGCAAGGCGGAGAGTTCAAGCCAGAGGAATTTATTTCCCGAGAAGTGGAAGTGGGTGAAGTCATCACCGTAGGCCAATTGGCTGCGGGGATGACAGTGAAAGCCGGTGAGGTGATCAAAGTTCTTATGGGGCTTGGCGTGATGGCGACTATTAACCAAGCCATCGATCAGGACACGGCAACCTTGGTTGTGGAAGAAATGGGCCATCGCATCAAGTTCATTAGCGAGGATGTCCTGGAAGAGCAGCTGGAAGCGTCCTTGGTAATCGAAGGCGAAACCA
>CAZWQK010000247.1:0-3369 GCA_964635835.1 uncultured Pseudomonadales bacterium | reverse complement strand
TTAGGCTTTCTTCAAATAGGTCGGCAAATGATTCGCTCATAGTTTTGGTCTGCCGAGGTAGCTCAGGGCGAGTGCATGAGCCAGCCAAACGGCGGAACTCTCCGTTGGTTAGTTAACATTAATATGCAGGGGGATTTGCTCCCGAGCCCGGTTTCTACACGCATCTAAACCCCAGCAGGATTGCCCTGCCGCGGTCGCTTGTATCTAGCCGTTACCCAATCTTGTTAGCAAGCTGCGTCATAACCTTAGCCACTACCGCGTCGATGGACATGTCGGTACTGTCGATGATGAGCGCGTCTTGCGCTGGTTTGAGCGGCGCTACTGCACGTTCTCGATCTCGTGCGTCACGCTCTTGGATCTGCTCGAGAAGGGCGCGCAAATTAACACCCAAACCATTGTTTTTCAACTGGTTATAGCGTCTTTCGGCCCGAGCCTCCGCTGACGCGTCGAGAAAAATTTTCACTGGCGCATCGGGGAACACCACGGTGCCCATGTCGCGGCCATCCGCCACTAAACCCGGAGCTTTTCGAAAGCCATGCTGCAGCTTCAAAATCGCTCCACGAACCTCGGGCAGCGCCGCCACCTGGGAGGCTCGGCTACCCGCCTCCTCGGTACGAATTTTATCCGTTAAATCAACGCCATCAACGACAACCTGGCCATCGCTGAACACGATATCCAGCCCCGCGCTGAGCATGACCAGGGCCTCTACGTCCGCCAAATCAATATTTCTGGCCTCGCTTACCACAGCGACGATTCGGTACAGGGCACCGCTGTCCAGTAGGTGCCACCCACGGGCACTGGCAACCAGGCTCGCCACGGTGCCTTTGCCTGCCCCGCTGGGACCGTCAATGGTTACCATGGGCACCCGGGCGTTTTGATCCGGCGTCATGTCAGCATCGCCCTATCGTTTACCTTGATCCCGTTTACCTTGATCCCGTTTACCTTGATCCGCAGCGAGACGCTTTGCCGCCGCCGCGCGTATCAGTGCCAAACCCTGCTCTTGGTCGTCATCGTCTACCGCCTTTGCCAGGGACTGCAGGTTTGCCGAATACTCGGTCAGAGCATCGGCTAGAGCGCCTCGATTTAGTCGCATAATTCGCCACCACAGTTCAGGGTTCGCCGCGGCTATGCGGGTAAAATCCCGAAATCCGCCGCCGGTGAGGGGCAAGTGCGATTCCTCTACCTGAGCCATAAATGCGAACGCCAGCAAATGGGGCAAATGACTGGTCACCGCTAAGGCAGTGTCGTGATCGCCATAGTCCAGGGTCCGAGTTGTCGCTCCTAAGGCCTGCCAAAAGTTTGTGCAGGTTTGCTGGGCCTGTTGAGCGGTATTAGCCAGCGGAGTAAGCACCACAGTGCAGCCGTCGAAGAGGGCCGCATCCGCCGCCTGAGGCCCACTTTTCTCTGAGCCGCTAATGGGGTGACAGGGCACAAAGCGGCTGGGCACCGAAGCCTGGGCCTGAATCGCTTCGATGATCGGCCCTTTCACGCTACCCACATCGAACAGTATGCCGGGGTGGTCTGCTAGGGCCATCACCCAAGACGCCACCAGGTCACTGGGCACGCACAGGGCAATGAGGTCCGCATCATCGGGCACCTGCTCCACCACCGCGTCCACCACATCGTGGTCTATGGCCCATTGGGCTGACTGTGCATCAGGTTCAATACCCACCACCCGCTGCGCAAGGCCACGTTCTTTGATGGCTTTGCCGATGGATCCGCCAATTAGGCCAACCCCGACCACAGCCACGGTGCCAAATTGGGCGGTGTCCGAGTTCACGAGGTAACGTCTGCCGCAGCCCGCGCCTTGGCGCCCACCCGAGACAGCACGCTGAGAAAACGCTCGTTCTCCGCCGCTAAGCCAATACTCACGCGCACGTGGTTGGGCAGCCCGTATTCGGCAATTGCCCGCACGATTACGCCCTCCTGCAGCATGCGCTGAAACAGCGCATCGCCGGACTCGCCGCAGTCAAAGGCTACAAAGTTTCCCGCTGACGGGATGTATTCGTACCCCAAAGCCGTTAGCCCTTCGGTCATTTGGATCATGCCTGCTCGATTAAGGGCCACGCTCTCATTTACGTAATCGTCGTCCTCAAGAGCTGCCAGCGAAGCCGCCATTGCCAGCGCGTTAACGTTAAAAGGCTGACGCGCGCGATTGAGCAAGTCCGCAAATTCCGCACTTGACGCTGCGTAGCCGAAACGCACTGCGGCCAGTCCATAGACCTTAGAAAACGTGCGCGTGACGATGAGGTTGGGAAAGCGCTGCAGCAAAGACGCACCGTTAGGGTGATCGCCGTCTTCGACGTATTCCAGGTAGGCCTCGTCGAGCACTACCCAAACGTGATCGGGCAGCGCCTCCAGGAACGGCAGCAGTTCCCGGTCCGGCGTGCGGGTTCCCGTGGGATTGTTGGGATTGGCGATAAAAATCAGCCGCGTTTGCTCGGTTACCGCATCCAGCATGGCCGGCAGATCGGCGCCATAGTGCTTGGCCGGTACCGTCACCAAGTCCCCCCCACAGCAAGTCACTGCCAGCCGATAAACCACAAAGCTATGCTCGGCAATAATGGCTTGAGCTCCGGGCACCAGTACAACTCTGGCAATCAAATCCAGAACGTCGTTGGAGCCGTTGCCTAAGGTCAGCTGCGCCGGGTCTAAACCCAATTTTTCCGCCAGGCGCGCCTTTAGAGCAAAGCCGCCGCCGTCGGGATAGCGGGACAGTTCTTTGCTGGCGTCGGCAATAGCTTGCTGGACCTTCGCGCCAGGGCCTCTGGGGTTTTCGTTACTCGCCAGCTTGACGATGTCGTTGATGCCCAGTTCACGGGCCACCTCGTCCACGGGTTTGCCGGGCTTGTAGGGGTTTAGCGCCGCGATGCGAGGATTGATGGATTGTGGTTGCTGCACAGCTACTCCTGCTCTGTCGCTTTTGGATACGAGCCCAAGACGCGGACTTCCAGCGCTACATTCGTTATTGCCTGCAAAGCCGCTTCGGCTTCTGGCTGGGATTGATGCCCATCAAAGTCGATAAAAAATACATAGGACCAGTCGCCAGAGCGCGCTGGCCGGGTTTCAATTCGGGTCAGGCCAATTTGGTTTACCTCAAAAGGCGCCAGTACTTTCAGCAGTGCGCCGGGTTCGTTTTTCACAGAAACCAATATCGAGGTTTTATCCGTGCCGCTGGGCCCTACGTTCTGCTTGCCCAGCACCAAAAATCGGGTCTTGTTGTGAGGGTTGTCTTCGATACAAGTCGCCAGCAGTCGCAGCTCGTAGCGTTCCGCCGCAGTCTCTCCCGCCACCGCCAGCAGCTCGGGGTTGGCCGCCGCTTGCTTGGCGGCCTCGGCGTCCATTAGCGCCTCCAGCACATTAACGGTG
>CAZWQK010000246.1:0-3376 GCA_964635835.1 uncultured Pseudomonadales bacterium | reverse complement strand
CACCCTTTGCATCCTGCGTGGCATCTATCTACTGCTAGCGAGCAGCCCACTGACCGCCCCCTAGGTCCTTCCGCCCGTTTTTTCGGGCTTTTTACCTCAAAGTGAGATGCGGCCCAAAGGACTGCGATGGCTCCTCCTCCCTAAATCTCACAACATACTCAGGCCGCAACAGGCACCAAGCCATGCCCCCGACTGCCTTTTTCAACGGGCAAAAGTTGAGGGACAAAGCCGAAAGCCAAAACAGCGAAGGCGAACGCCGAAAGAGAACAGGCGAACGCCAAAACAGAAAAGGCAAAAGCCGAGCGGCAAAAAGCGAGCAAACATGAACAGGCGAACTGGGAGGGAGCCATGTCACATATCAAACCATCAATCGTTCTTGTCGGGGCCGTCATCGCCCTAATCCTTGGCGCCGTCGGTATTACCGTGGGCCTGGTGTTCGTTGATTCGCTGCTGAGCTAAATCTGCAGCCTACGATTTTACGGCCAACAACGTATCCAGCACCTGCTACACCAAGCGCGCTCTTTTTATTGAGCAACTCTGGTGAAAAGAAGCTCTAGGGAAAAGAAGCTCCAGTAAAAAAAGCGCCAGTAAAGCGCAGCAAGTACCAAAAGCAAGAGAGAAGCGGCTATGACTAGCAACCCAATTCTGACCGCCCTAGAGGCCAATCACGAAAGCAAGCACGTATGGGCCGTGGCCAGCCGCGTGGCCAAAGGCCGAGATGCCGAGAACCACGTCATTAACGTCATCAAACCGGCCACCAACGTTTATACCGACCTGGATTTCGCTCCAATTGCAGGCTACCTCACAGGCTGGGTAAAAGAGGCCACCGAAGCCAACCGAACTTACTTAAGGGACTTAACGGGCCTAACCGACGATGCCTTGCTCGTCTTAGAAGGCAACCCCGCCAGCGAGATCGCTGCCACCGCCGAGAAGCTGGACGCACAGCTGCTGGTCATGGGCGTGCACAATCGTCGCGGCCTGCAGCGGCTTTTGGGTTCCACCACCCACGCAACATTGAACACCACCCACTGCAATGTACTGGCCATACACCCGGAAAGCGGCGACCAGGCCTACGAAAACGTCCTCATCGCCGTAGACACCGGCGCTCCTATGACCACTGTTCTTGATGACGCGGCAAAGTTCACTAATGCCGCCAAGGTCAAAATCCTCTCGGTCATTCCCCCGTTAACTCGCGCCTTTGCCGGACCGGACGCCGGCGCTGCCTTGAGCTGGTCTTTCGCTGAGCTAACCGAAGAGATTAAGCAGCAAACTCAAACCAAGGTAGATGCGGCAGCGCAGGCGTCAGGCTTTAATGCCCAGTCCGTTGAGCTGCACATCGGCGATCCCAAATCGGAAATTTTAGCGGCAGCGAAAACCTTCGAGGCCAATCTAATTGTCATGGGCAGCAATAATCGCAGCGCTATCAACCGCCTGCTGATTGGATCAACGTCACAGGGCGTCCTGAACCGTACGCCCTGTGACGTGCTGATCTGTCGCCACTAAACCGCGCGGCCCTGACCGCCAGCCGCTTGGGGCTAGACCGGTGCAACGACGAAGAGCAAATCGCCCACGTTGACCTGCTGACCATTGCTGATGTTCACCCGAGTAACGCGGTAGCGGCGCGATGAGTCATAGACTTCACCCTCGGTGTTGAAGTCTTTCAGCGCCAGGGGGTTGAAAATTTTCATCGCCTCAAGCTGACACAGGGTGTGGTCGAGTCCCACGACGTCGCCAACGCTGACGTATTCTGGCTCCGACGGTGACGGAGCGCTGTAGAAAATCGCCGTTGCCGGGGCAAGCACCTTCAGCTCGTCAGTGCCGTCGATCTGAATGCTTTCCACATCAATACCGCCACCAGCGCCACCACCGGCGTTAATTTCTTCAATGAGGTTCTCGATATCCGTACGCTGCAGCAGTTGAGGCAAATAGTCCGTATCGTATTCGCCTTTGCGGAATACCTCGTCGGCTAACACCAGGCGCAGCAACGGAATGTTGGTGCAAATCCCCGTAATGGTGACTTTGTTGAGGTATGCAATCAGCTTATCCGCAGCAGCGTCTCGGTCTTCGGCGTGGACAATAATCTGCGCCACCATGCTGTCGTAGTAGGGCGAGATGAACTTACCCGGGCCTACCGTCGTGATAATTTCTACGCCCTCTTCTTCCGGGAATTCGCAGGCTTGAACCTCACCGGGATGCGGCCGGAACACCAAAGAACCGTCGCTTTGCTGCAAAATGCGCTCGGCGTTGACCCGAGCCTCAATGGAGTAGCCGTTGGACTTTACCTTGAGCTTGGCAATGGATTCCCCGGATGCAATGCGGAACTGCTCGGCCACGATGTTGACGCCAGACGTCCATTCGGTGACCGGATGCTCCACCTGCAGCCGAGTATTCATTTCCATGAAATACACTGCATCGGATTTCAGGTCATAGATAAACTCAACGGTTCCCGCACCGATATAGCCAACCTCGTTGGCAATATCTGCGGTGGAACGAATCACTGTATCTAGGAGCTTCTTGGGCAACATGGTGGAGCCCGACTCCTCGATGACTTTTTGTTTGTCGCGCTGGACACTGCAGTCGCGAATCCCCAGCACGTGGGTATTGCCGTGGGTATCGCGCAGCAGCTGCGCTTCAATATGGCGTAGCGACGTCACGTACTTTTCCAGGTAGACGTCGCCATTACCAAAGGCGCTGCGCGCCTCAACGCCCACGCGATAGAACAACTGTTCGAACTCGTCAGGGCCGTTAACCAGCTGAATCCCCTTACCGCCGCCGCCATGAACGGCCTTGATCAGGATGGGATAGCCAATTTCTTCAGCAACTGCCGCCGCTTTTTCCACGTCGGTCATGATGCCGTGGCTGCCGGGAACCACCGGCACGTTCAAGCGAATCGACGTGTTGATGGCATTCGACTTATTGCCCATGGTTTCCATGCTTTGTACCGGCGGCCCGATAAAGTTAATGCCGCGATTACGCACCATGTCCGCAAAATCCGAGTTCTCAGACAGAAAGCCAATGCCCGGATGCAAACTGTCCACATCGTGCATTTGCGCCACGTTGAGTACGCTTTTGGCGTTCAGGTAACTCTCGTCCGGCGTATTACCGCCAATACACACCAAGGTATCTTGCGGGCGCAGTTGATCGGCAGCCATGGACTCCATGTCCGGATCGCTTTGTACCAGTACCACATCGACGTCTTGCTGCTGGGCAATGCGAATGAGCTTGGCAGCAGTACAGCCCCGGGCGTGGATCAGCACTTTTTTCACTGGCCGAATGAGATCTTCTGGAGCAAAAACTTCCCGCTGAGCTACCACAATAGGCCGCTGCTCGACCAGGCCGCCGCTGAGCACTCGCTCTACCACATCTTCTACGGTTT
>CAZWQK010000245.1:0-3402 GCA_964635835.1 uncultured Pseudomonadales bacterium | reverse complement strand
AACCCAGCTCGATGAAACAGTAGCCCCGGCGTCACGGCATATCAGCGGCGTGCCCCGGACGGTTTAGATTAAGCCCCGCTTTTGTAGTTGCTCCCACTCCAAGGCAAACCAGGGAGTGGTAAGGATCTGATCGTCGTGCAGCATGGCGCTGATGTCTGCGGCGCTCACCCAGCGCACGCTGCTGATCTCTTCCCTATTGATATCTGTCACACCACTGTATTCGCCCACAAAGACCGAGCACAACTCATGTTCAGTGCCGCGATCCTCGAAGTGAGCCGTGTATTCGAATTTGTAAACAAAGTGAGTCTCCGTGGCGAAGCCCAACTCTTCCTGACAGCGGCGGGCCACTGCTAACTCGATGGTCTCTCCAACGCGAGGGTGCGAGCAGCAGGAGTTGGACCAATAGCCACCCCACAAGGTTTTCCCCGGAGCGCGCTGCTGCAGGAGGAGTTCGCGCTTGTCGTTGAATATGAATAGCGAAAAGGCTCGGTGCAGCGTTCCGCCCAAGCGGTGGCAGTCTGCCTTGTTGAGTTCACCTACGGGCAGGTCATCGCCGTCAACGAGAATAAGCGGCTCGGAGTCGAAAGATACGATCTCAGTGCGATGGGTGGATGTATTTGTCATAAGTCTCTGAACTTGGGAATCTAGGGAGTCGCCGCAGTCTAACCGGATTTTTCACTTTCACCTAGACACCACAAGACCTGTCCTAGTGTTATGCAACTGCGGTTCGGCCGCGATAACGACCAGTGTAGATAGGAGCGATATGCAGCAGCCCAAGCAACATCAACTCAGTTTTCCCGGCGTGGACCTTTGCGTGTTCGAGTGGGGTCAGCCCGGTGGACAACAGGTTTTGCTGGTGCACGCCACTGGGTTTCATGCTCGTTGCTGGGATCAAGTGGTCGCAAAGCTGCCCCAGGGATGGCACGTATATGCGATGGATATGCGAGGTCATGGCCGCTCTAGCAATACTGAACCCTTTACCTGGGCGCAATACGGCGAGGACTTAAACCGGGTGTGTGAGGCCTTAAACCTGACTGATGCCATTGCTGTTGGGCACTCCATGGGCGGGCACTGTGTGACTCATGTCGCGGGGTTAAACGATCAATTTTTTAAGCACCTGGTGTTGGTGGATCCCGTGATCTTTGCTCCAGATTCCTATCAAGAGCGTGACCATCAGCAATACGCTTCCGCTCACGACCATCCGGTGGCGCGACGGCGCGGACATTTCGATTCGGTAGAGGCCATGCTGGAACGGTACGGCGACCGCATGCCCTATAAAATCTGGCAGCGAGAGGTGTTTGAGGATTATTGCCAGTTCGGTTTGGTGCCCGCAGCGAGCGGTGAGGGGTTTGATCTCGCTTGCCCGGGTTACGTTGAGGCATCAATTTACATGGGGAACTTTGACGCCGATCTGTATCAGCTGATCCCGCGGATTCGGGTGCCTGCCATCGTGCTGCGAGCTAACCCAAGAGACCCTGATAGCGCCGAAATGGATTTTTCGGCGTCGCCCACATGGCCGGATCTGGCCGCGCAATTTGTCCTTGGGCAAGATGTCCATCTGCCTGAGCTGACGCACTTCATTCCTATGCAGGATCCCCAGCTCGTTGCAGACTTTATTTACGCTGGGGGGCAAACCCCGGGCACCGGGCATTAAATCGAGCCCAGTTAACGTCAGACAAAATTAGCGAGAGTGTTATGAAGATCAGCATCACCATGGCTTTTAACGAATTCACGGATCCAAGCTTCATCAAAGACGCGGTGCAAGCTGCGGAAGCCAAGGGCGTGCACGGCATCTGGGTGCCCGAACACGTGCTGTTTTTCCCTGATTACGCGTCTACTTATCCCTACTCCGACAGCGGAAGAATGCCAGGCGATCCCGAGGGCTTGCTGGATCCGTTTACCGCCTTGACCTTTGTCGCCGCACACACCCAGCGCGTACGTTTGGGCACGGGTATTTGTTTAGTGCCTCAACGTCAGCCTGTGTACACCGCGAAGATGGTGGCAGACCTGGATTATCTCTCCGGTGGTCGGGTGGACTTTGGCGTTGGGATTGGCTGGCTCAAAGAAGAATTTGCCAACCTGGGCATGGACTTTGCCGGTCGGGGGCCCCGGACCGAGGAGTACCTGTTGGCCATGAAAGCTCTGTGGTCCGACGGCATCAGTGAATTCAGTGGCCAGACCATCACGCTGCAACCCTGTCACTTTAACCCCAAACCTCGGCAGCGGCCTCATCCTCCCATTATTTTTGGCGGTGAGTCCGATGCTGCCATGGGCCGGGTAGCGCGTTTGGGTGATGGCTGGTACGGCTATGATCTGACCCCGGAAGATTTACTTCGGCGTTTGAACAGTCTGGACGCAGCCCTTGCCAGCACGGGTCGAAAACGCGCGGAGATACAAATTGTTGTTAGCCCTAATCGTTACCCGGTGACGGAGCAAACTCTGGGTGAGTACGCTGCCGCAGGTGCGGATCAGTTGGTAGTGCCGATGTTTGCCAGCAATATGGTCAAGCTTGAGCAGCGACTGGATGCACTGTTGTCGCTCCAGCCAGCGGTCTAACCGCAACCGCGGCAGGGCTGTGGCGGGGAAAGATAGGTCCCCGTCAGCGACTATTGAGTAAGAGCGTCCTGATATTCGGCGATCCGAGCGAGATGGCCATCTACATTGGTTTCGCCAGCATTGTGAGTGGCGATGGCTAGATGGGTGCAGCCCATGCTCTGCCAAGCCTTGGCGTGTTTTACCCAGCGCTCGGGGGTGCCGCCAGCGTATTGGGCTTGAGCCTGAATGCCAAAACCGTCCATGCTTTTGCCCTGAGCTTCCCTGCCGCTTTTGATTCGATCGATACAGGCCTGGGCTTTTTCGTTAGCGCCCATCAGTGGAATCCAGCCATCCCCCAGCTTCGCACAGCGATCCAGCAGCGCTGGGGCAGAACCACCAAACCAGATTGGAATGTCTTTGCTGGGCCGAGGTTTGATGCTGGCTTTATCGATGCGGTGAAACTCCCCGTGGTAATCTAGGGAGTCTTCCTGCCACAGACGACGCATAAGGTCTACCTGCTCGCTTTGCCGGCGGCCCCTGTTGCTAAAGTTCTCGTTCAGGCCAACGTACTCTATTTCATTCCAGCCAACGCCGATGCCCAGGGTGAAGCGGTTGTTGGACAGCAGGGCAACCTGGGCCGCTTGCTTGGCTGCCAGCACGGTTTGGCGCTGGGGCAGAATCATGATGGTGGTGATCATCTCCAGACGTTCGGTGACGCCGGCGATGAAGGCAAAGGTGGTAAGCGGTTCGTGGAAGGCCACGTCCTTGTCGTAAGCGCCGCGAAAGCCGCCTTCGCGGTCTGGGTCGGCGCCAAGCACGTGGTCGTAAATCAGCAGATGGCTGATTCCAAGGGCCTCAACGCCCTGT
>CAZWQK010000244.1:0-3407 GCA_964635835.1 uncultured Pseudomonadales bacterium | reverse complement strand
CCTCATGCTCTTGGTCGGTTCTATCTTTGTTTCGTTTCGTTGTTTCGTTTCGTTGTTTCGTTTCGTTGTTTCGTTTCGTTGTTTCTCTTTTTTCTTATTCGTTCTACTGCTTCGCCGCTTTATTTACTGCTTGCTACCGTCCCCCGCCTATACGCACTAAGTTTGTCCAGCAAAGGCGGGCGAACCACTCCTTTCCGGTGGGTGGTAACAAAAAGTAGATGAACGAGCCCTTTCAGCACGAGATTGTTGTTAGGCGGTTTGGTCCAGTAGTGAATAGGCAAGCGCAACAGGCATTGCTTAAGGCTCGCGCATGGATGAACCCGTAGCGATGGCACAATCCAAAAAGCGATTGAAGGTTCTGGCAAGGTCTACCGCTTGAGCACTGATTTGGGGGGGGATCCGGCGCACATAGATCTCATCACCCAGACACAAACTTAGGTAAACGACCCCAGCGAATCGAGTCACTACCCAACCAACCCCAGCCAGTTCAGGTTGCGCCTGTGAGAACGCGCGGTTGAGGGTTTTGAAGCGATCTGGCTCGCACTTCATGATCGTTTGAAAAAAGTCCAGCGCTGCAGGGGTGGCTTCCAGCACATGTATTTTGATCAGTTCACGGTTGGTCTGTAGATGCAGTTCCGGTGCGCGGTTTTCTGGTAGCGTCATAAATTCCCCAGCGCAGCGCTGAAGAAAGCCCTGAAACATCTCTTGGCTGTCGTTGGGATCAATCAATGGGATTACCCTCCGCAATATAAAGTGCTGTTGATTGTTCAGCAAATACCGCCGTTTATCCTCTTTTTGACTACGCTCATCGGGTTTCCTTCGCAATTTTGAGAATCTGATCACATTTCAGCAGCCGCAGTTGACCCTTTCCTAGACCCTCGTTGGTCTTCACAAAGTTTGCATCAGTGAGGCTGGATCCTGTGCCCGACCAACAAGGGGATGCACCCATGAAGCTTAACGACGTAAAGAACCAAGTCAGCCTTGGCAACCCACCGGGCTTCGAAGTTCATGGTATCGATCCCAGTATCTATTTGATTTTCGTCTTGATGGACGGTGAACGCAGGCCCATCGTCGATGAGCGCGGTCAGACCCTCAAATTTCGCAGCCGCAGCCGGGCTTTTGATGCTCTGCGTGATGTCGGAGTCCAGCGGGCGGAATTTGTCCACAAGTCCGCTTTCGATGAAATGGTTGGTGTTGGCAATGGTATGCCTACCGAGCACCGAGAGCAGGTGAACCTGGCGCGATAGCAGCGACCCGAGCAAAAACAGCGTGCCTGATTCCCTACCACCTCAGTCGGACCAGTCCGCGAGCCCATCTATTGGCGCTCGACTTCATCTGCTGCGACTGGCCACGCATTGGTCCGTCGAGGAGTGCGCCTATCGCATGACTATCGAAGCCAATGCCTACGTCACCCCAGAAACCTGGCTGTCCTGGGAGCGTTGCGCCGATCAAGAAGCGGCGGCCCAAGGACTACTGGCGGCGTTATCTCCCCTCGCAAGCCTTTTTGCCGTGGATCGTCATTGGCTACAGCATGGCGAACCCAGCGACCAAGTTGTTGGCCCTTCCAGCAACGTACTTTCTTTCCCGAAACGCAAAGTGCCGCGGGATCCCGAGACCTGATCCCTCCGCCCCCCGATCACCGAGCCTATGGTCTGCGCCAACGCTTATGGTATATATTTATATCATTGAGTTATATAGGATTCAGGGTTCGACGACGGCTTGGGGGGACGCAGCCATCTCATCAAATAGCCCTATGACCTTTGTAGACAGCTCAAGCGCAGGTACGAAGTTTGGTGCAGTCATTGCCTTAGGCGCGCTAATTTATGTCGGCAATCCTGCCGTAGCGCTGGTGGCGGGTATGCTGATTTCCCTTAGCCTCAATCGGGCGCTCCTGCCCCATGGCAGCGTCGTAGGCAAATATGCCCTGCAAACCGCCATCGTTTGCCTTGGGTTCACCCTCAACGCGTCGGAATTGATCAACATCAGTGGCACCTATGCGCTTCCGGTTGCAGCTTTTGTTTGCGCGACGGTGGCTGCCGGACTGGCTCTTGGCTATCTGTGCCGCAGCGAGTACGAAACCAATGCGCTGATATCCTCGGGCACTGCGATCTGCGGCGGCACCACCATTGCAACCCTGTCGCCGATTATTAATGCTCGGCCAGAGCAGACGGGCACGGCTCTATGCATCGTATTTTTGCTCAATGCCGTCGCCCTCCTGACTTTTCCAACTCTCGGGCGCTGGCTGGATCTGAGCCAGGAACAATTCGGCGTGCTGGCGGCGCTGGCCATTCACGACACCAGCTCCGTAGTCGCCACCGCACAACTTTATGGCGACGAAGCCCTGGCTGTAGCGACTACCGTTAAAATTGGCCGCACGCTTTGGCTGATCCCGCTGATCATCTTTACCAGCATCTACGTGGGCACCGCACAGACGAAAATCCGCATACCCAACTTTGTGTTTGTTTTTATTCTAGCCTCGGTTCTGGGCTCTTGGCTGGACCTCTCCAGCAGCACAGTCAGTGCCATCGGCCATGTGACCGGTGCCCTTTTGGTCGGCGCGCTGTTTTTTGTTGGTACAGACATCACCCGAGAAACCCTGACTAAGCTGCGCTGGTCCGCGGTTTTACACGGCCTTGCGCTATGGGGTTTGGTTATCCCAGTAGTATTGATGGCTGTTATGGCCGCGGTTCCCTAAGCTTTTTCACAAATAGACCTTTTCACAAACCGACGACAACTTGATCAAAACTGCATAAGCATAGCCCGAAGAGATATTTCTCTCGCGCGCACCTCGTGGGTATTGTGCGCGCCATGACCTTCCGCAACCTAAAAATTGACTTTCTCGGACTACTGAGCCTCAGCGTGTTTGTCGCCTTCGTATCCCTGGGTGTCACTGCTTAAAGCTCGCACCACCCTCCTGTGTTACCTCAGCAGTTAAATCACTAACCGGCCTCGGAAACTTACGTTCAAGACTCTAGAGCAATAAGCCGACAGGCTGCGCTGGTGTATGGGACCTCTCACGGCGCCCCCCTTGAGCGCTGGCGGGCCATTGGCTGGGACCGATCTTTCTTAAAATCGGTGGTCGTGTGGTCTACCGAGCGGAAGACATCCTGGCCCACGAGGAGCAACACCTGGCTGACTCTACCCAATCGCGGGTCTGCAACAGATAGGCGTAAACTCGAGGGTTTCATTTTAAAATTGCTGTTCGGTGCGCCTTGGCAATGCCGTCAGCGACCTTTGGCGGCACACCCGATTTGCCAGCAAAATGCTTCCACTGTAATACAGCCTCCTGTACTTGCCGGACAATTTCTTCTGCTCTGCCACGTTTCATGGATGCATTCTTCGCACAGGCTTTAAAATCCTCAATCGTGAAATCAGGGAACGTCTTGCCAGCCGACTTCACGGATTCG
>CAZWQK010000243.1:0-3419 GCA_964635835.1 uncultured Pseudomonadales bacterium | reverse complement strand
TTTAAGCGTCTAAACCCACCCCAGGCTTCATTAGCGATCCGCCAAGACGGCGACAACGAACCTCTCACCCAAAACCTTCGTGTTGCCCAAGCCACTTCGGAGGTTATCGGCGACTCTCAAGAACCACTGTTGCTCAACGCGCCAAGACAACTGCCATCGAACCTGTATGTTTTGAGCCCATCCGGAAAAGCACAGGGTCCCACTGCTCCTCTTGTCCCCGCAGGCGGCGCGATGTGCTGGCCCTTGCCCTCGACTGGGGTCATCACTGGAGACTCGCCAAGGCCAGCGGGCGCTTTAGTCATTACGCCAGAAGACAACGGTGCATTTTCCGCCAACCTGAGTATTAACCCGAGCAGCGACACCGTGCCTGCAAGTCAATTGATCCCCGAACTGGAAGCCTTAGACCCCTTCACTGATGCGCTGAGAACCCTGGCCAGACCCGTGCCAGCCAACTCATCGTCTGTGGTGACAACCCCTTATCTCACGCTCATTCAGCAGCTCACGACCTTTGCCGAGGATATCGAAGCGAACGAGTACCGACGCCGGTCCATGACGGAGTTGCGCTTATCTGACCAGGCAAGAAGGCTGGATATTTCCGGAGAGTTTCAGATTCTTGAGCATATGGCTTGGCAGCAGCACGTGCCTGAGCGGAGTGTTCCCCAACCCCTCTATATCCAGGTTGGTGAGGAACTGACAGGCTATCTGGCAGTCACCCTCGGCCGCTACCTGCACACCGAGGCGACGCTCTGGCTGACGCCCAGCCAGGCTGGGCCGGATCCAATCTCCCTGCATAACGCCGCCGCGGGATCACCGGCACCCAATGCATTCGCCCAGCTCGATGAGAGTCGGCGGATGCGCAGCGCCGAGCTGCATTATTTTGACCACCCACTGTTCGGCATGCTGGTGCGGATCGACAAAGCCCAGCACCCCGAGAGAGTCCAAATGCTTTTCACCCAGTTCAACGAACTACTGTCAGAAGAAGCCCCGGAATAAACCGCCAGTCCTGGCAAAGAAACGAAAGTTAGCCGCGATGCAGGCTGGGTAAATTGCGGCAGTAGCCCTGCACGTCAAGACCGCAGCCGAAGAGCCCATGACTCTCACCGACCACTGCGGAGAAGTGACTGGAAAAAAAACCTGCGGTTGCTGGAGACTGCACAGATTGCGCCACCAGAGAACAACGCCAACCCTCGGCGGCGCCGCCCTCTTCCAGGTAGCTGCCCAGCCGGTCGATGCTTGGCCTATCGGTGAGGCCGTCGTCCACTAAAATAATGAGCCGCCCCGCCACATCAGGCAAAACACTGAGTAATTTCCGGGTTTTTGATGGCATGCCTTCCGGCACATCAAGGATGTAGGCGGTCTGCAGCGGGAACACCACACGCTGTAGCAAAGCACCGGCAAGATAGGCGCCACCAGGCAGCAAGGTCAGCAAAACAGGGTCTCTGTCTTGCCCAAGCACGGTAAGCCGGACCGCCAGCCGATCCAGCGCGGCGTCCATTTCCGCTGCCGTGGCCACGGTTTGTGCGTGATGGATCACTCTGGACACCTCCCCAGGCAAGCTGTCCATGGCCGCCAGCTGAGACAGGCTAGTCTCCATGCGCAGACCCAACGGGAGCGCCTTGTGCTGGTGGATTGGCCGCCGTCTCAGCCAACGTTTCCAGAGACTCCAGCTGCAGGGTCTGGGTCGGGAAGGCGAATTCGGCGCCGTGTGCCGCCACAATGTCAGCGACACGCAACAAGACATCCTGCTTCACCCGAAGGAACGTGCTCCAGTCCGTGGTTTTGGTGAAGGTATAGATAAAGAAATCCAGGGAACTGGCCCCAAAGGTAACAAAATTCACCATCAGCGTGCGGTTCTGCTCAATGTCCTCATGGCTTTCCAGCATCTGCCGCACCTCATCCACGATGGCCTGCATTTTGGGTAAATCCGTGTACCGAAGGCCAAAGGTTTCGTGAATTCGCCGGTTGTGCATGCGCGACGGGTTTTCGACTGAAATCTCCGTGAACACTGAATTTGGTACGTACAGCGGGCGCTGATCAAAGGTACGAATCAAGGTCACGCGCCAGCCAATGGATTCCACGGTTCCCTCAATATTTTGATCCGGCGACCGCACCCAATCGCCACCAGAAAACGGTCGATCCAGGAAAATCATGAGCGCGCCAAAAAAATTTGCCAGCAGACTGCGCGCTGCGAAACCTACTGCGATGCCGCCTACCCCACCCAGCGCTAGGACTCCCGAAATGGAGAAACCAAGCGCTTGCATGGCCATCAACACGCCGGTTATTACAATGGTGGCTCGAAGCAACTTGCTTACTGCGGCAGCCGTGGTGGGATCCACCTTTTGGCTTGCACCACCCTGGGCATAGGCAGCCTCAACGTTTTGGATGACGTTTAACGCAAACCAAATCAACAGCCAGACCACGGCAATGTCGCGCAGGTTATCCGTCATCGCGAACACTTCCGCTTGTGACTGCAGGTCCATAGAGTCAACGGCAAACGAAATTGCCAGCACCCAGATCCCCAGAAAAAGCGGTCGACGAGCTCCATGCACCAAGGCATCGTCCCAGGTGTTCCCGGTGCGACTGGCCTGAGCCTCGGCTTTTATCAGCAGCCTGCCGGCTACGAATCGCACAATTGCTGCCAGCAGCAAAATCCCAAAGGCTCCTAATGCCCAGCTGTATTGTTCAAACAGCGCCAAAAACCCGTTCATAGCTTGCCTTCCTCTTATCCTGGTATCTCTACCGAACTCCCATGAGCCGTCAGTCTTAACCGCGGGTCATGGTAGCAAAACCCGGCAGCTAACCACGGATCATTTCTCTGGCCGCGAAAACCCTAAAAAAGTTGCAAACATACCTGTACAAAAATTCAGTATGCTGGCTATACTCCCAGCACTGTACAAATATTCAGGAATGCCATGAACGCTCTGACTAAGCCCACTCCAGCCCTGACTCCCCGCCAAGCGCAGATTTTGGCGCTTATTCGGCGTTATATAGCGGACACCGGATACCCGCCGACCCGAGCGGACATTGCCGCCGAATTAGGTTTCAAATCGGCGAACGCTGCGGAGGAACACTTAAAAGCGCTGGCCCGTAAAGGCGCCATCGAAATGATTCCGGGAACCTCCAGGGGCATTCGCCTGCCCGACTTGATTGACGAGGGCTTGCCCATCGTGGGCCGCGTGGCGGCGGGCAATCCCATTTTGGCCGAAGAGAATATCGAAGACCGCATTGACCTCCCAGCGGGCTTTTTCCAGCCCCATGCCGATTATCTGCTGCGCGTGCGGGGCGACAGCATGGTGGATGCCGGGATTCTTGATGGCGATCTGCTAGCGGTGCACAAGACCGAACAGGCAACGAACGGCCAGATTGTGGTGGCACGCATCGAGGAAGAAGTAACCGTAAAGCGCTTCCAGCGCACCAGG
>CAZWQK010000242.1:0-3426 GCA_964635835.1 uncultured Pseudomonadales bacterium | reverse complement strand
TCAGTGCCCTGCATCAACGGGGCCTGATCAGCAGCGAAGACGTACAGCTGCTAGAGAGCGGTAACCACCAGGTGCAGCTTAACGTCGCCGACAAGATGATCGAAAACGTGGTCGGCGTGTTTGGTTTGCCCATGGGCATCGCGCTGAACTTCTTGATCAACAACCGCGACTACGTGGTGCCATTGGTGGTGGAGGAACCATCAATCGTCGCCGGGCTTTCTGGCGCGGCGCGGATGGCCCGCCTGGGCGGAGGCTTCACTGTGGAGCCTGTGGATCCGGTATTAATAGGTCAGGTGCAAATTGTCATCGATGCCGATCCGGAAGGCGTCAAAAACAAGCTGTTAGAGCACCGCGAGGACATCGTTGCCCTGGCCAACAGTCTGCATCCAAAGATGGTGGCCCGGGGCGGCGGCGCCCTGGACATCGAAGTTTTCGATTACCAAGCCGAAGAAGATGGCCGGCTAATGGTGGTCATGCATCTGCTGGTGGATACCCGAGACGCCATGGGCGCAAACCTGGTGAACACCATGTGCGAGGGCGTTGCTGCCTACGTAGAGGGCCTCACCGGTGGCAAGGTATTCCTGCGCATCCTGTCTAACCTCACCGACCGCGCCATTGCTCGGGCCAAGGTCAAAATCCCGGTGAAGAATCTGGAGGGCAAGGGCTATACCGGCGAGCAGGTGCGGGACGGCATCGTGCTGGCGAACGATTTGGCGCTGGCGGATCCTTATCGGGCCGCAACCCATAACAAAGGCATTATGAACGGCGTTGATGCGCTGGCGCTGGCTACCGGCAATGACTGGCGCGCTATCGAAGCGGCTGCCCACGCCTACGCATCACGCAGCGGTCGCTACCGCGCCCTCACTCGCTGGCACAAACGCGAAGAGGGCTATCTGGTCGGCGAGATCGACATTCCCATGAAGGTGGGCACCGTGGGCGGCTCACTGGAGACCAACCCCAGCGTGCGCATCAACCACCGTTTGTTGGGCTCACCGGATGCATCAGAACTGGCGGGCATCATGGGCGTGGTGGGTCTGGCCCAGAACTTCGCCGCTCTGCGCGCGCTGTCTACTGACGGCATCCAGCAAAATCACATGAACCTGCACGCGCGCAGTGTGGCCAGCACCGCCGGTGTTGCTGAAGAATTCTTCGAAACCGTGGTGGAGAGCCTGATTGAATCCGGCGAGATCAAGGTGTGGAAAGCCCAGGAAATCGCCAAGAATCTGTCCCGCCGCGTGGTGCAGCCCGAAGCTGCAGAGCGGCAATCTGCCTACGGTAAAATCATCCTGTTGGGCGAACACGCGGTGGTGTACGGACGCCCGGCCATCGCCCTGCCGATTCCTATCGCGGTGGAAGCCGCAGTGCGCAAAGAAGGCGAAGGCATCAACGTGCTGATTCCGCGCTGGGGTATTGAACAAAAGGTGCGGGCCTCGGCACCGGGTTTTGCCGGCATAATCGCCACGCTGCTAAGTCAGCTGGGCCTGGCCGACGAAAACATGACCATTGAGGTATTCCCGCACATTCCCAAGGCCATGGGTCTGGGTGGCTCGTCGGCGCTCGCAGTGGCGATCCTGCGCGCCGTGGATCATGCCTACGCCCTAAACCTAACCGACGGGCGCATTAACGAACTGGCCTTTGAATGCGAAAAAACCGCCCACGGCACCCCGTCGGGCATTGATAACACCGTAGCCACTTACGGCACGCCCCTGATGTATCAGCGCCAACAGGAACAAGGCCAACAGCAGGCGGTCTTCACCAACGTCAACCTGGGGCAATCGTTGGAGCTGGTCATTGGCGTCACCGGCAAGGAAAGCCTGACCGCGGACACCGTCGCCCGAGTGCGAAACTCCTGGCAGCAGTATCCGGATCGATACGAAGCAATTTTTGATCAAATAGGTCAACTGACCCGCCTGGGTCAGGACGCCCTGCAGGAAGGGCGCCTGGCCGAGCTCGGCGAACTGATGAACCTATGCCACGGCTACCTCAATGCCCTGCAGCTTTCCACGCCAGAGCTGGAAGAGTTGGTGCACATCGCTCGCAAACACGGAGCCATTGGTGCCAAGCTCACGGGTGGCGGCGGCGGCGGCTCCATGATCGCCCTGTGCCCGGATGAGAGCGCAGGCGTGCAAAAGGCATTTGAAGCGGCAGGCTATAAGGCCATACCGTTTACCTTGGGCTAATCCAGCTAACCGGCCAGCGCAGGAGTCAGAATCCGCAGAGGGTGAATCTTGCTGCCTGCGCTTTGTAGCGGGGCCAGCCTAATTCGCGGAAAAGCTTGGGCGCTGATTGAGCTGCCCCTGCCAGCGCTTGATGTGTTCAAGTTCCGGCAGCTCCACCACTTTCACCGAACGCGCAAAGTCCAGAGCCACGCCCAGGGTGATATCCGCTACCGAGAATTGATCCCCGGCAAGAAACTCCGTCTTTGCCAGCTGATCATCGAACATGGTCAGAGCCTTCGGTGCTTTTTCCGCACAGACCACGCCCCAGGCTTCTACGCAGGTTTCGCGATCCTTGAAAAACGCCGTGATGTTGCGAAAGGCTCCGGCCACTTCCAGCAAAAAATTCAGCTCGGCGCGACGCTGCCACATATCCACGCTGGCCTGTGCCAGGGGCGTATCACCAAAAAGCGACGGTGCTTCACTGGTGGCGTCCAGATAGCGAGTAATGGAGACGGACTCGCCAATAAAGGTACCGTCGTCCAGTTCCAGCACCGGTACACGGCCGCCAGGATTCTTTGCCAGAAACTCTGGCGTTAAGTTCTCGCCTGCGCGAATGTCGACGCCTACGCGCTCAAGCTCAACGCCAAGTTCGGCCATGGCGATGTGCACCCGTCGGGCGTTCGGTGATGGTGATTCGTATAATTTCATGCAACCTCCCACTCAAAGATCATTTATTTTTCTTTCTGCCAATTGGCATAACGTCACCTCCAGACACCCCAGATTGAACTTATCTGCTGTTCAGACCATGCTCAAGAACATTCGAGGAGCCACAACCAAAAGGAGCTTGCCATGGGAACCCCCGCACGCGTTGTGGTTTTACCCGCAGAGTCGTCCGTACTGCGCGTTGAGTCTTTAGAGCTGCCGGACCCCGGCCCCAATCAGGTGGTGGTCAAACAATTTGCCTCGGGCATTTGTCACTCCCAGCTACATCAGATGCACCAACCCCGTCAGGCCCCGGTAATTTTGGGCCATGAGTCTACGGGAGTCGTGCTGCATACCGGCAGCGATGTGACCCATGTTGTCCCCGGCGACACCGTCATGGTGGCCTGGGTACCACGCCAGGCCGAAGCAGAATCAACCCCGGCCCTGCCGGCGACGCTGGAAGTTTCCGACGGTCTCGCCAGGTCACAAAACGTCTTTACCTGGGCCGATCACACCATTGCGGATCAGCAATTTGTGGTGAAAGTAGATCCCAGTATCAAAACCG
>CAZWQK010000241.1:0-3450 GCA_964635835.1 uncultured Pseudomonadales bacterium | reverse complement strand
ATCTGCTCTGAAAAGAAAGCCCGAGAACTTGGCCTGATGGATCGCGCCATCAAGGTAAGGGCCTCTGTGTTGGCATCGGATCCTTGGCAGGAGCGAGACCTGGTCATGCCAGACGTTAACTCCTGTACGCAAAAAGCCGCCAAGGAAGCCTATGAGATGGCTGGCCTGGGACCTGAGGATATTGATCTTATTGAGCTACACGACTGCTTCGCTACCGCAGAAATTCTGCACTACGGCAACTTAGGCATCTGCAAACAAGAGGATGCCGGCCGTATGATTGACGATGGCGAAGTAGCCTTGGGAGGACGCATTCCCGTCAACGTTTCAGGTGGCCTGTTGTCCAAGGGGCATCCGTTAGGAGCCACCGGCATCGCCAACATCTACGAAGTTAGTACCCACCTTCGCAATGAGGCGGGATCACGCCAAGTAGAGGGCGCGAAGATCGGCCTGACTCATGTTATCGGTCTTGGCAGCGCTTGCGCGATCCACGTCTTGGAACGCGCCCAGTAAAGCCAAGCGTTTCGTTAGCTCGTAAAACGCCAGGCTCGCCTGGCGTTTTATTTTCTGCAGCACAGTCGAGTGAATGTTCTTAGATCGTTCCCGACGGAAAGGATTCTCTCATGCGAATTGGCGTCGTCAGCGACACACACAACAACCTAAAAAACGTGCGGCAGATTGTCGACATTTTTAACAACCAAGCCGTTGATCGAGTCATCCACACCGGCGACATCAGCCAACCAAAAACTCTCGATGTCTTCGCCTCGCTGAACGCACCACTTTTCGGTGTGTTTGGCAACAACGACCAGGAGCGCGAGGACCTTGAACGGGCAGTCGCACGCCACGGTTTCACCTTTCAAGATCCACCACTGTTTTTAAATTGGGCTAGTCGCGAAATCATCGTGGTCCACGACCCGTTGGAATTTGACGGCCATTTAGCTCAGCAAGACCTGGCGCTACACGGTCACACCCACCGCTATCGCTTGGAGCAGGCAGAGCGGCAGACCGTCTTTAATCCAGGCGAGTGCGCTGGAATGATGCAAGGCCGCAATGCCGTAGGCGTCGTCGACCTTGTTTCAATGCGGTGTGAAATTTTGAATTTCTAGGGATCTGTACCGACTATTAATAATGCCCGCGGGCTTTTCAGCCACCCAGGCCGGTCAAAATTTCGCCGATCCGCTTGGCGTTCAAACCCAGGTCAGACTGGCCGACCCGAGATACGCTTCGCACATCCACGATACTTCCCGGACCCGCCTCGGCGCTGCGCACCCGCACCACCACATCGTCTTTAAATCCGTACCAGAAGGTTGTGTCCGTGGCTTCGACGATCCCTTGCTCTGCCGCTACGTTGACGATGTCTAGACCCATATCCTCCAGCACCGAGACCGCGTTATTTAGGGTATTGGCGGGGCTTGACGCTAAATTCAGAGTCTGGACCCAAGGGTAGGCCTGCTGCTGGATCTGAGCGAGAACCTCCGCATCGTAATCCAAAGGGTTAGCACCCTCGGCCTGGCGCACGGCAACCAGCGCATCGAATTCTGGCGGGTCGTTAGTGTCCGTTGAAATGTTGTGGATAGGAGGAACGGCGGAGAGGGCGGCCATCTGCATACCAGCCTGGCCCAGAATCAAAGCGCTAACGAAAACGCCGATCAAGAGATTTGCTCGCTCCGCTTTGTACCCTTTAAACAAACAGACTACGTAGCCCACAATGCCCAGAAACAGGCCGGCAGATGCCAGTAACACCCCACCGCTGGCGATGGAAAAACCGCCGGTATATTCCCAGATGCCGAAGCGCGTGCCCAGACCACTCATGACCACCAGCACCGCTGCAACAACAGAACCAATTAAAATCGCCTGCGCCCACCAGCGCGGCTTTACTGTTTCGTTTTCCATGATCTTGTCCAAAAGTTGGGATGTATTCGGGCGGCTAATTTAGCTGATCGTGGCACCACCATCGACAACAAAATTCTGACCTGTAGTGAAAGAGCCTGCCGCCGACGCCAGATATACCGCAGCACCAGCGATTTCTCGCGGTTCACCAATGCGCTTTAACGGATCTCCCGCAGTGCGCTCGCGTAGAATGTCCGGGTTTTCCCAGAGGGCTCGCGCAAAGTCGGTACGTACAAGCCCCGGTGAAATCGCGTTGACGCGAACATTGTGGCGCCCGTTTTCTACGGCCAGGTTGCGCACCAACTGCAGATCTGCAGCCTTTGATATGCAATAGGCTCCCAGTACCGGGCTGCCGCGCAGTCCGCCCACACTGGACACGATGATGATTGATCCGTCTTTGCGTTCGATCATCTCCGGCAGCACCATGTTCACCAGCCAATGGTTGGACTTAATGTTGATGTCGAGAATTTTATCCAGCGCATCGTCCGGCAGCTCCTGCATGGAACCGTAGAACGGATTTACCGCTGCATTACAAACCAGAGTATCAATCTGACCCAGTCTCTCTCGGGTCTCGTCCACCAGGTGCTGCAGTGCTTCGCGTTGCCCCACGTGAGCAGGAATGACAATCGCCTCACCGGTAGCATTGCCGGACGCTTTGGCTTCGGCGTTGATCCCGTCGGCTACTTCTTGGCATATGTCGGCTTTGCGGCTGCTGATCACCACCTTCGCACCCTGACGAGCCATTTCTTCCGCGATGGCTCGACCAATGCCTTTGCTTGAACCGGTAATTAATGCCACTTTATTTGATAAATCGAAAAGATTGCTGGACATGAACATTTCCCCTGCTGTGATGAGCATTAGTACCGCGCTAAGTCGGCACCAGACCAGCACTGAATTTACCTTGCTTTACCGGTATAGTCGCGCCCGCTGGCGATGGGTTTTCAGCCAGCCACTTTTCAATTACTTGTTCAGGAAGATTCGTGACTGCTACATCTATGGAAGAGCTAGTCTCCCTAGCCAAACGTCGAGGCTTCATTTTTCAATCCAGCGATATTTATGGCGGCCTTCAGGGGGTCTACGACTATGGTCCACTCGGCGTTGAACTAAAGAACAATCTCAAGGCAGCCTGGTGGCGGGCCATGGTGTATGAGCGCGATGACATCGAGGGTCTGGACGCGGCGATTTTGACTAACCCGCTCACTTTGCAGCATTCAGGACATGAGGCCACCTTTACCGATCCGTTAGTAGACTGCCGGGCCTGTAAAAGCCGCTGGCGTGCGGACCATCTTGACGGCGATGTCTGCCCTGGCTGCGGTTCTAAGGATCTGACCGAACCACGCCCGTTTAATTTAATGTTCAAAACCGCCGTGGGACCCATTCAAGACGGCGGCAACTTCGCCTATCTCCGCCCCGAAACCGCACAGGCAATTTTCACCAACTTTAAAAACGTCGTGGACTCCACGTCACCTAAGCTGCCCTTTGGTATCGCCCAGATTGGCAAGGCATTTCGCAACGAGATTACTCCGCGCAACTTCATTTTCCGCGTGCGAGAGTTCGAGCAGA
>CAZWQK010000240.1:0-3458 GCA_964635835.1 uncultured Pseudomonadales bacterium | reverse complement strand
TGCACCCGCCCGATGCTGACAGGCCTCGGTCTTTGCCTTTAAGCTGACGCCAAACGCTGGCCACCCGAGGCAAAACCCCTCGGTCTAGGTGCTTCGCCAGCCACCCATTGGCAACACAATCGCGACGTCCACGTCCGCTAAAGAGAGACCCCATGACCTACATTCTCGCCCTCGACCAAGGCACCTCCAGCTCTCGAGCACTGATCTACAGCGCCGCTGGCGCCGTAGTGGCTAGCGCCCAGCACAGTATCGACAGCAGCTACCCCAACGATGGTTGGGTAGAGCAGGCCCCGGAGGTTATTTGGGGTTCGGTGCTGCAGGCTGGCCGGGACGCCATCGCCAGCGCCGGTATCGAAGCCAAGGACATCGCCGGCATGGGCATTACCAACCAACGGGAGACATCGCTGTTGTGGGATGCCCAGACCGGTCACTGCCTTTACAACGCCATCGTTTGGCAGGATCGCCGCAGCGCCGAGCGCTGCGAAGCCCTTGCCCAGCAGTCGTATCCTGCCGGGCAGGCCTCGGCTCAGCCGGTATCACAGTTAATAGAACACACCACCGGTCTTATCATTGACCCTTATTTCTCCAGCACCAAGGTAGCCTGGTTGCTGGATGAAGTAGACGCCCAGCGCCAGCGTGCCGCTAAGGGCGAGCTGTGCTTTGGCACCGTGGACAGTTTTTTGGTGTGGCGGCTGACCAAGGGGGCTCGGCATGTCACCGACGCCACTAACGCCAGTCGTACCCAGCTCTTTGACATTAATCAGCAGGCCTGGAGTCCAGAGCTGCTGGATCTGTTTAACATACCCGCGGCAGTCCTCCCCGAAGTGCTGGATTGCGTCGCGGACTTTGGTACCGCCGATCCCGAGTGGTTTGGCGCTTCTATCCCCCTTTGCGGTATTGCCGGCGACCAGCAAGCGGCGCTGATCGGCCAGGCCTGTTTCCAGCCGGGCATGTCCAAAAGCACCTACGGCACCGGCTGCTTTGTGATGACCAATACCGGACCGCAGATTCCCCGATCCAGCCAGCGGTTGCTGGCCACAGTGGCCTATCGCATCAACGGCCAGCCCAGCTTCGCCTTGGAAGGCAGCATTTTCGTGGCAGGGGTCGCCATTCAGTGGCTGCGAGACCAGCTTGGCTTGATCAGTCACGCAGCGGACACTGCCGATGCCTTCGCCCGCACGGGCGGAGACAGCGGCGGCGTATACGTGGTGCCGGCCTTCACCGGTTTGGGCGCGCCACACTGGCAGCCTTCGGCCCGCGGCCTGATCACGGGGCTTACCCTGGACAGCAACAAAGACCACATCATTACGGCGTTTTTGCAAAGCGTGGCGTTTCAAACGCGCACGCTGCTGCAGGCCATGGCGGCGGATGGGGCTGCGGTATCCACTCTGCGAGTGGACGGCGGCATGGTGGTCAACGATGCCTTCTGCCAGTTCCTTTGTGATCTGCTGGGTGTGCCCGTGCAGCGACCCGCCGATGTGGAAACCACCGTGCGCGGAGCAGGCGTGTTGGCGGCCATTGGCGCGGGCTTCTTCGCAGATCTCGACGAGGCCGCGGCGCTATGGGAGTTAGGTGCGGATTTTGCACCGGCAATGGGCGAGGCTGAGCGTCAAAGACTGGCGGCAGGCTACGATCGTGCAGTAACCCAAACCTTAGTGACGTAGAAAGTGGTCTGGAGAGTGACTTAGGGCAGCGCTTGCAGACGTCTTTCGGGACGGTGCTTCGATGGGGGCTCTGCTTCGAAGGGGGCATGGCGCCGGGTAGCAGGCCCGGCAGCAGTGCTAGGACTGTTGGCCCAGCAACAAAAACTCCACCAGCGCCTTCTGGCTGTGCAGACGGTTGCCGGCTTCGTGAAACACCACCGAGCGCGGGTCATCCAGCAGGGTGTCGCTAACTTCTTCGCCCCGGTGCGCCGGCAGGCAGTGCATGAACAAGGCATCTTCCGCCGCCAAATCCAGCAGCGACTCGTTGACCTGGTAGGACTCGAAAATCCCGCGGCGGTCAGACTCCTGGCCCTCATGACCCATGGAAGACCACACGTCGGTAACCACTAAGTGGGCACCTTCCACAGCCTCCCGTGGGTCCAGTACCCGCTGGGCGTTAGGCACGTTGGCAACAATGTCGGCATCCGGCTGGTGGGAATCTGGACAGCTAAAGCGCAGGTTGAAGTTCCACTGCTTGGCCGCGTTGATGTAGGAGTGGCACATGTTGTAGCCGTCTCCTAGGAAGGTCACGGTTTTGCCTTCGATAGAGCCCCGGTGTTCTTCAAAGGTCTGGATGTCGGCCAGCAACTGACAGGGGTGCAGGCGCGCGCTCATGGCGTTGATCACCGGCACCCGTGCGTAGTGGGCCAGGGTCTCAATGTCGGCCTGGCTGTGGGTGCGGATCATGATGATGTCCACCATCTCCGACAGCACCCGAGCCAGGTCCTCTAGAGGTTCGCCCCGGCCAATCTGGGTATCGCCCGGGCTGAGAAAAATCACCTTGGCTCCCATTTGCGCAAAGCCTGCTTCGAAGGCAACCCGAGTGCGGGTGCTGCTCATGGTCAGAATCAGCGCGCCGGTTTTGCCAATCAGGGGCTGATACACGTCGCCGCGCTCAAACTGCTGGCGCAAGGTTTTGCCGCGCTGGATCACGTAGCGCAGTTCATCCGCAGAAAAATCCAGCAGCGAGAGAAAATCTCTCTTGGGCGTCTCAGAAGTCATGGGTTGTCCGTGGCTTAGGTATTGGATTCAGAGTCGATCAGGCTGACTACCCGGCGCACCAGCTCGTCGGCCTCGGCATCGCTCATGGTCAGCGGCGGCAGCATTCGTATGATGTTGCCCTGAGTCACGTTGATCAGCAGGCCCTGTTCCAGAGCTTTGGCCGCATAGCTACCGATGTCCTGATTCATCTCCACCGCCAGCATCAGGCCAGCGCCTCGAATCTCCTTGACGTCGTTGCGGCCCGCCAGGGCATCGCTCAGGCCCTTTTGAATGCGCTGTCCCAGTTCCAGGGCTCTGACCTCTAGGCCTTCTTCGTCGATGACGTCTAGCACCGCATTGGCCGCTGCGCAGGCCATGGGGTTCCCGCCGAAGGTGGAACCGTGGTTGCCGGGCTTGAACAAACTGGCGGCTTCGCCCCGGGCCAAACAGGCACCAATGGGCATGCCGTTGCCCAAGCCTTTGGCGGTGGTGACCACGTCGGGCAAGATGTCGGTGTGCTGGTAGGCAAAGAATTTCCCGGTGCGGGCGTTACCGCTTTGCACTTCGTCCAGAATCAGCAGCCAGTTGTTGGCGTCGCAAATTCGTCGCAGGGCCGCGAGGTAGTCATCGTCGGGAATGTAAATACCGCCTTCGCCCAAGATCGGCTCCACCATCACCGCGACGACGCTGGCGTTGTTGGCGGCGATGGCCTCAATGGCTTCAATGTCGTTAAAGGGCGCGCGCACGAAACCGCTGAGCAAGGGCTCAAAGCCC
>CAZWQK010000239.1:0-3475 GCA_964635835.1 uncultured Pseudomonadales bacterium | reverse complement strand
CGCCAACCTGCGGGATCCTGAAAATCTTTGGTTCGGTCTATCCAAGCGGGTACGGGTTATTGCCATGAACAAGGCCGCCGGGCTGCCAATACCCGTCAGGCGCTATGAGGATCTGGCTCACCCGGCCTTAACCGGTAGCGTTTGCATGCGCAGCTCTTCTAACATTTATAATTTGTCGCTGATGAGTTCAATTATTGAGGCAACCAGCCAGGCCGCCGCGGAAAGCTGGGCCAAAGGTGTCGTCGCCAATTTTGCGCGCAAGCCCCAAGGCAACGATACCGGTCAACTCAGGGCTGTCGCTTCCGGCGAGTGCGCGGTCACGGTAGCAAATACCTATTACTTGGGCCGACTGATGGGTTCTGGGGATGCAGCAAACGAGGCCTTGATTGATGCGCTAACGGTTGTTTTTCCCAATCAGCAAGATCGAGGCGCTCACGTCAACATCAGCGGCGCAGGCGTCACTCGCTACGCGCCAAACAAAGATAACGCGGTGAAATTTCTCGAATACCTGACCAGTGACTTTGCCCAACGGCTCTTTGCCGAGGGCAATAACGAGTACCCTATCGTCGGCCCCGCATCAGGCCCGGTTGCGACTTTGGGAGAGTTCAAAGAGGATCAAATCAACGCGGTAGTGCTGGGCCAACGTCAGGCCGAAGCCGTTCGAGTATTCGATCGGGCAGGCTGGAAATAGCGCATTGCATGGAAATTCACGGTATCCCCGGCGTCGTAGCGCGCTTGGTGGTCGCCTTCCCGAAACTTCATCAAAAATCATTGATCCATAGATAAGCGAAACAAGAACTCGGCTTCGCCCAAGCCTAAACGTCGAGCAACCCCTGGGCGGAAATTTTGCACAAAGACTTTGCACAAAGACGTCGGCGCTGGCCGCTAACTCCAGCACTTTGGCCACCTGTGCGGGATCCTTTAGAT
Organism: uncultured Pseudomonadales bacterium; assembly: GCA_964635835.1. Lineage (GTDB taxonomy): Bacteria > Pseudomonadota > Gammaproteobacteria > Pseudomonadales > Azotimanducaceae > UBA4421. The sequence continues at coordinate 2,548 of CAZWQK010000239.1, read as the reverse complement.
CCATTTCTAAGCAGTATTTGTCCGCGTTTTGCGTACAAAAACTCAGCCCCAGCCTTTGCGCGGCAAGTTCTAGAATACCGCCACCAAGGCGCGCCATCTCACCACCGGGCGGTTCGATCTTAATGACCTGTGCCCCCAACAGGGCCAGCTGATAGGTGCAGTAGGGTCCGGCAAATACCTGGGTGAGATCTATCACGCGACTATTGGATAGCAGCAGCTTAGACGACATAAAGACTCCGGGATGGAAACGCCAGAACACCCTAGCCCAGCCCCGAAGCAAAACAAAAAGCCGTCTGCACGAGGTTCGCTCATTGGCGAAATTTAGCCCACAATTTGCCGGCATTAGCGTGATGGATTGCGCATCCAAAATCACGCGCTGGGGAAATTTACATAACCAGGGGAATTACCATGGCTACGACGCAACCTGTGGCTTTAGTAACCGGAGCATCCGGCGACATCGGTAGCGCCATCGCCAGAGAGCTGGGCGCTAACGGTTTTCATGTGATCGGCACCTACGTGGGCGCGAAGGACGCAGCAGCAGCTATTGTCGAGGCCATTACCGCCGCCGGCGGCAGTGCCGAAGCCGTGCAGCTTGACCAGCGTGAACCGGATGCCATCGACGCGCTAATGACGGATATCGCGTCAGCGTATCAACGTTTGGATGTGCTGGTGAACAACGCGGCGTGGAATATCGGCATACCCTTTCGGCGACTGAACGATCTCACCGCAGACATTTGGGACCGGGTGTTGGAGACCAATCTTCGCGCACCGTTTTTGCTCGCCCGAGCCGGCGCGCAGCTACTAAAAGCTGGCGATGGGGGTCACATCATTAACATCAGTTCGGCTGGCGGCATTAGTCCGGGCAGCAGCAGTATCGCCTACTCTTCCAGCAAGGCCGGCCTAAACCACCTAACCCGCTGCCTGGCCGTGGCCATGTCTCCGGAAGTCGCCGTGAACTGCATTGCACCGGGACTGGTAGAGAATACTCGCATGGCCAAGCGCCTGCCCGATAACGTTGCCGAGGGCGCGCGCCAAACCGCTGTCTTGGGTCGGGTTGGCCAAGCCGACGATATCGCTAATCAGGTACTCGCCTTCGTGCAGTCCACGTCAGTGACAGGGCAAACCATTGTGATTGATGGCGGCATGCCTGGGGCCATGCGCTAACCTGTCCCGCCCTATGGTCCCGAGTAACGGGACAGCGCCGACAATAGCGCTTGCCTGGGCCCGCTTGGCCTGATTAGAGTCCAAGGCCGCGCAACCACAGTTATGTTTTGGAATGGGAGAAAAATCCATGTCACATGCCATCGTAGAAATACGCGACTACACCTTTGAGGCTGCAACCTTCGAGGCCTATAAAGTGTGGGCAGAGGAAAAAGCTGTGCCATGGCTGAAAGCTAATCTCAACGTCATTGATTTCTGGGTCGACTGCGGCATTGACGCTGAAGTGAGCGGCAGCAACCCCCAAGTCTCGGAGAACGGTCAGCCCAATATTACGTGGATTATCCGCTGGGACAGTATCGAGGAGCGCCAGGAAAACTTTGCCAAAATCATGGCTTCGCCAGAATGGAAAACCATTTGGGCCGAGCATCCAAACGAAAAGGGCTACTTACAAATGAATGCCCGGTTCTTGAAAGCCACGGGCTAAGTGAGTGCAGGGGGCTGTCGGTGCCGCCAGCTTGTTTGACGCGGCGGCAAGAAATCGATCACAGGTCCAAAGATCCAAAGGTAAAGACCCAAAGAGGAGAGATTCTTGCACCCCATCGACCTGGTCGTGGTCTTATCCTATGCCACCCTGATCACCTATATCGGGATACGTGTTAGCAGGCAAATTAACACCGCCAAAGACTATTTTCTTGCCGGTCGCTCGCTAACTTGGTGGGTCATCGGCCTGTCTATCATTGGCACCAATGTTGACACCAACGGTTACATTGGCGCCTCGGGCAACGCCTACAGTATCGGCATCGCCCAGGCCAACTTCGAATGGATAGGCGCTATCCCGGCCATGATCATTGCATCGCTGATTTTCATACCCTTGTACTGGCGCGCCGGGGTCTACTCCATCGCCGAGTATCTGGGCCTGCGCTACAACCAAGGGGTGCGCGTTGTGGCCGCTTTGATTGTTACCACGGTTTCGGTCTTCGCCATGGGGGTAGCTATGTGGGCCTTGGCAATCACCTTGGAAACTTTTTTAGGGTGGCCCATTTGGCTCGGCATTTTGGCCTCCGGTACAGTAGTGGGTCTGTACAGTATTGCTGGCGGTCTTGGCGCCGTGGCCATCACCGACAGCATTCAGGTTTGCATCATGTTTGTATGCGGCCTGATCATCGTCGCCATCGTTATCAGCGATGCGGGCGGCACCGAGAGCTTCGTCAGCAAATTAACTTCGGCGAACCCTGCTCACCTTAACGCCTACCTGCCCGCAGACCACGAAAGCTACCCCTGGCACGGGGTGATTTTAGGCTTGGGCTTGGTGCTTTCGCCGGCCTATTGGGTGGGCGGTCAGGCGATTTTGCAGCGCACCCTGGGCGCAAAAAGTCAGTGGGATGCC
>CAZWQK010000238.1:0-3485 GCA_964635835.1 uncultured Pseudomonadales bacterium | reverse complement strand
GCTGGACTCTGCTGCTGGCCATTACCGCGTTCTCATTCTCCTTGCTGGGGGCATTCATCGTGCGCTCCGGCGTCCTCACGTCGGTGCACTCTTTCGCCGTGGATCCCGAGCGGGGCATGTACATTTTGATCTTTTTGGCCGTGGTTGTAGGCGGGTCCCTGAGCCTCTACGCGGCGCGGGCAAGTCAAAGCACTGCCAACGTTAGCTACCAGGTGCTGAGCCGAGAATTTTTCATGCTGATGAATAACGTCATCATGGTGGTTTCCCTGGCCGTGGTGTTGTGGGGCACCCTGGCCCCGATTGGTTACGAGGCCCTGACTGGCGGGCGAATTTCCATTGGCACCCCGTTTTTTAACGCCTTTTTTGTGCCGCTGGGCCTGGTGCTGCTGGGGACCCTTGCCTTGGTGCCCGTGCTGAACTGGAAGCGAACCCGAGGGCAAGTTGTAGCCAGCGTGTCTCAAGCCTTTGGCCTGGCTCTGGTGCTGGGGGCCGTGGTTTGGTTTGCGCTTGATCCCGCGTCGCTGTTGGTTGCTGGGGCTGTGACGCTATCGGTCTGGGTAGTATTGACTCACGCAAGGCAGCTTTGGCTGCGCCTGGGCAAAGGCCGCGTGCCGGCAGCTTACCTAGGCATGACCCTGGCACATTTAGGATTTGCCATGGGTACCCTGGGAATTGCGATTACGGCGACTCAATCCGTGGAGTCCGACGTGCGCATGAGCCCCCAAAGCCAAATTGAGCTGGCAGGTCAGCAGGTGACCTTTACTGGAGTGATTGAAGTTTTGGGGCCGAACTACCGCGCCCAGCAGGGCGTATTTATCGTCACCGACGGCGATACCAGCTATGAGTTGAGGCCCGAGAAACGTCAGTATTTTGCGGGCGGCAACACCATGACCGAGGCGGCGATTTCTGCAGGATTCTTTGCCGACACCTATCTTTCGCTGGGTGAACCGCTGGACGGTGGCGCTTGGGCCGTTCGTGCCCACTACAAACCCCTGGTGCGCTGGATCTGGATTGGCGCGCTATTAATGGCCGCGGGCGGTATTCTGGCGGTCTTTGATAAACGCTACGCTCGTCAGCGACGTCGCCAAGAGGCGCCTGTCGCTAAGGTTGCGGCGACATGAGCCGGGCCAGCCTTTTCGTTCCGTTGGGTGTCTTTTTGCTGATCCTGGGGTTGGGCTACGTGGGCTTTGATTTAGGTGCTCGTAACGAACTGCCGTCTGCCCTGATGAATAAACCCTTCCCGGAGTTCAACGCTCGCTTACTGGATACACCAGAACGCTCCCTGACGCGGGAGGATCTGCTTGGACGGCCTACCTTGGTGAACGTTTGGGCAACCTGGTGCCCTACCTGCCTGAGTGAACACGAACAGCTGATGCTAATCGCCGCCAACACCGATGTGCGAATTGTCGGGGTGAACTATAAGGACAACCCAGACAAAGCGCTGCAGTGGCTTGAGCAGTTTGGTAATCCCTACCAGTGGGTACTGGACGATCGAGACGGCTTGCTGGGCATTGAAATGGGGGTATACGGGGCGCCGGAGACTTTCCTGCTGGACGCCCAGGGACAGGTGGTCTACAAGCGGATTGGAGACATCAACCCGCGGGTCTGGCGGTCAGAGCTGAAACCCAGGCTGCTGGCGTTAGACGTCAGTATTCAGGACTTCGGCGAGGCCAAGGCCCAAAGTGAACAAAAAGGCGAACAGAAAGGCGATCAAAAAGCTGATCAAAAAGGTGACCAAGGTTGATGGCGCGGTTATCCAGGGGCGGATCTCTCGTTCGATTTGTAGTCGCGTGCTTTGCTTGTTGGGGCATGCAGGCAAGCTTGGCCGCCTCTCAGATCGATACCTTTGCCTTTAACGACGAAATCCAAGAGCGCCGATACCGGGCGCTGATCGAAGAGTTTCGCTGTCCCAAGTGTTTGAACACCAATCTAGCCGGCAGCGACGCGCCCATTGCCCAGGATTTGCGCAAGGTGGTTTATCGACTGGTGGTCACCGAAGAGCTCACAGACCAGCAGGTCAGAGATTACCTACAGGTTCGTTACGGCGACTTCGTGCTCTATGATCCGCCCTTTAATGAGCGCACCTGGTACATCTGGCTGGTGCCTATGGGGCTGGGGCTACTGGGCATTTTTGTGGTGCTGAGGCTCCAGCGTCGAGCGGCGCGCCAGCACACCGAACTGGATGCCGCGGCTCAGGCACGACTCCAGCGCATTGTGCAGGACCCTGAAAGACCGGCCCAAAGCTCAGAGCCAGAACGTTGATCGGCCTGTTTTTTCTGCTGGCGCTGCTGGCCTTGCTCTGTGTGTTGGCGCCGGCGCTGTGGTTTCGCCAGCCCTCGGCAGCGCCGACTCAGTCTAATGCTGCCGAGGCGAGCCGGGCCTGGTATCAACAGCGACTGGATGCCCTGGCTGAGGAGGATTTAGAACAATCCCAGCGAGCGGAACTTGCCGATGAACTGGGTGCCGTGCTGTTGGCTGAGTATCCGGAAGAGCCCGCCGGTGCAGACGCCAGGGCGTTTGGGGACAAGCCCAATACGGTTAAGCCCGCCAATCTTTTGTTGGGCCTGGGTGTCCTCCTGGTGGGCTTGGCGGCGGCACTTTATGCCGCCTTGGGCAGCTACGGGGCGATAAAGATACAGGGCGCTCAGGCAATCCTTGGGCTGTCCGGGGAACAGAGCGGCGACGAACTCCGCCGCTGGCAAGGCCGGCTGGGACAGTGGCTGACATCCCAACCTGACGATGCCCAAAGCTGGTATTTACTGGGCCACGCGCATTTAAAGCTGGGCGAGTTTTCGTTAGCGGCTGCGGCTTTTGAGCAGGCCCATGAATTTGCCGACGGCGACGTTTCCGTGAAGTTCTATTGGCTGCAGGCTCGCTATCTGGAGCGGCAGGGAGTGCTAGACGAGCGCAGCCGGCAGCTAGCCCAGGACATTTTGGCAGCGGATCCGAACAACCCCCAAGTTCTGGAAATGCTGGCCGTTGCTGCTATCAGCGACGGTGATGCAGGCGCGGCGATCACGATGCTGAATCGAACGCTGAACAGTGAGCAACGTCCCGAGCGGGTGCAGGCCACCGTGGACGCTATTGCTGCGCTGCGATCAGCCTATGCGCAACAGGCCGATAACTTGGGTGTGCACATCAAGGTGGTGGTGGAGGCTGAAGCTGCACCAATGGCGGGTATTGTGTTCGTGGTGGCGCGACCTGTCGGGGGCGGAATGCCCTACGCGGTTGTGCGGCGACCCAGCTGGCTGCTGCCATTTGCTGTGACCCTGGATGATCTGGTCAGCATGAGCGGCAACCGGCCAATGTCCCAGGCCGCCGAGGTTGAAGTGCTGGTGCGGCTTAGCGCCAGCGGTTTGGCTCAAGCCGAAGCGGGTGATTGGACCTGGCTATCCCAGCCCCTGAGTTTAAAGTCAGCAGACAAGCCTGTGGAGTTACAGGCTCAGCTTATGCCGCCTTCCTGAGCACGGGGCAAAAGCGTTCAG